>DATCXS010000479.1:0-5206 GCA_036565645.1 Mucilaginibacter sp. | reverse complement strand
CATTGCTGCCGGCGACAAGACAAAATTCAGAAAGTGAGTGCCCGAAACACTCCGAGTTCATCCGACTCGGAGCACAACTATTTTCATTTAGTAAAAAAAAAGCGGCATTTCGCCGCTCAATAGATGTTAATTTATTTTAGTTTTTTCTGTATCCGGAGTAAAAATGCTTCCTTCATTTCATCGATATAAACGGTGGGACTTGGACGGCCGCAAAGCCAGTCGTAGGTGTCATAAAAATTTCCGAGCGAGATATTAAATGACTTTTCAATAAACTTAACGATGCTCTTCAGGTTCTTTTTGCCGAAAGCTTCTGTAGCATGCCAGCTATAGATCAGCTCTATCAAAGCGCATTTGGTTTGCTTCCAGTCGAAATCCCTGAACTCGGAATCAATTTGTATGATTGCATCTTTTTGATGGATCTTTTGAATAGACTGCTCCAGGTGTTCCTGCATCAGCGCACTCGCTAAAACCTGGGCCAGTTTATGGTCATGGGTGGTACTGAAAGTGGGATCAAAGTCAATGACACACTGGTCCGGGTCAAGGTGAACATCATAATTACCGCGAACAAAATAATACTCGTCCAGGTAGGTAGCCTGTGTTCTGACATACTGATAAAAGGAAAGATTGCTTTCAAAAAAATGATAGAGAATCCTGATCTCGTTGGCAAAATAATCGGATACGACTTTCCCGTCCCCGATTGGTTTTCTGATCTCGATATTGAGCAATGACTGGTAAAAAATCAGCTGAGACTTGAATTTTGGTTTAATATGTTTAAAGAACACAATCTCTTCTGCAGGTGTGCCGGGATCGTTGAGCTTACAATAATCCTTTAGCTTGCGCAAGTATTTTAAACATACATGGACGGATTTTTCCAGTCTTTTTATGAACTGATCCTCTTCAAGGGTCAGGGCGTTTAAGTCCTTATTAAGGTCTGCATAAAGCCGGTCACTAAATTTAGTTATCATAGGGTTAGCTTTTAAATTATGGGCCTTGCCACCGGTTAACCGAAACCAATGTCGTAAACAATGCCTGTAGGTACAATTTCTCCATAGCTGTAGTTTTTGTAATTAAATTCATGGGAAGTAAATTTTATTGATCGTGTTAATCATCCGCTGTAAAAAGTCCCTGACAACGGCTGCGGTCGCCTGGTCCGCGCCATAGAAAGCATGGGCGAAGCTTTTGAGTGAAATGTTCAATTGCTTCTTGGTTTCAAAGTGCAGGGTAAAAAATCGGAAAATATCCGAAATGTTATTAATATGGAAACAGCCTTCCAGGTAACATAGCCGGACAAACAGTGCAAATTGGGTAACCGAAAATTGGAGCGGCATCCGGTGATGCTCATTGAATTTTAACAGGCCATTTGGGTTGTAAATTTGAGGAGGTAAAAATTGCTCAAGCCAGGGCAGTAGCTGTTCATTTATGGGAGGCAGGTCCGGTTCAAATATTTTGTTACGTTCCACGAAAATCAATTTCAGCAACTGTATTTCCCTCAAAATGATCTTTTCCCTCTTGTTCTCAGATGCTGCATTTATGATCGCACTAAGATGCCGCTGGTACCATTGGTTAAAATGATAGCTGTTAAAATTCTGCCGGTATAGTTCCTGCACAACTTCTGTCGTGGATACGTTGGAATGATCCCGGGCCTGTTGCCTGACAACTTCGAGAATGGATATACAGTAATCAAGCTGGCGATAACTTAAGCCGTATTGTTTTGCGTCGGTAAGTTTATCAGTGATTGATAACCCAACTGCGTTTACCAGCGTTGTATCAATGCCGGATTGCCGGAGCGCGATCTTGATTTCGGCTAACAGCATATTGATTTGCCCGGCGGCTAACCGGCAGCTATCAATGGAAACCGGATAATCGCTGTCAAAGTATTTATAAAAACCCTGTCTTAGAAATGCGAGAAGCTCATCCAGGCTGGAAACAATACTATAATATAAATGATGTATTTGATTTTCAATACCCTGAAAATAGGAGGCCGGTATCCTGTCGCTGATCTGGTTGGAAAGCGAGGTAATACCGGCCTGGTTAAAATGCACATATCTTGCCAATACATGCTCCTTTGCGGAACTGAAAAGCTGGCGAACCCACTTTTCTTTTAAATCCGCGCATAACGATTTTGCAGATTTTACCTGATCAGCGATCTGTTCATGATGGCTGGATTTGCTGGCTATGTCCTCATTTTTCAGTACATCGCCGACAATTTTCTCAAGCTGATATAGTTCTGACCGAAGCAAATTAAAAACAAGTTGGTTAACATATAGTTAATATTAAATTGTGTTTTTTTAACGTTTAGGTGCTTGAAGTCTAATGTTAAAGTGATATTTGCTTAATATGCAATTAACTTCTGAGCCCCCAGATGCGTATTAACAGTTGTTACAATTGTTACCGTTGTGTTGGTAGGATCAGTTCCAAGCGTTGTAGTATCCGCTGCATTTAATTGTTCCGGAAAAGCAACAGAGTTAAAATCACATATGGTATTAACCCGTGTATTAAGTTTTTTTGATGTTGTAGTTTTCATAGCTTTTAGATTTTAAATCAAAGCTATCCGGCCGGAAAACTGCATTAAACTTTGTTACGCCGGGAGGAGTTTGGTATATGCAGAAACCCAATTATGACAAAATAATGATTACAAAAACCGGCCGATTTCCATCTTTGTCCAGGGCTTTGGTTATACGGCATATTTTCTTTTGGTCAATTTTTATTGCCTATGAAGTTGCCTATGTGCGATTCACGGCAGGCATTCACGCGTCGGTGATCCATTTTGTTATCTATTATATTTTAAACATCTGCCTGTTTTATGCAAATGCTCACCTCATACTTGATTACGCATTTTTTAAAACCTCCAGACCCTATTTAGTAGCTATAGGCTTAATATTATTTGAAATCGCAATATACCTGGCAATAAAATTCGTTATCGATTTATTGATGATCGAAGCAAATATTTCGTTCGATAGCAAATTAAAATCCGCAGAACAGTTTGCTATAGTGAATATCTGGCGGGCCATTTACTTTATCGGTTTTAGCATTGCCTATTGGTCAATGCTGTATTTGATCAGGTTTAAGGAACGAAACCACTTGATGGAAACCGAGCAGTTAAAAGCTTTGGCGAAAAACCTTGAACTGGAAAATAAATACATGTCAGTGGAAAATGCCTACCTGCAAAACCAGATCAGCCCGCATCTGCTGTTTAACTCCCTCAATTTTATTTACAATACGGTTTATCTTAAATCAGAAAACGCAGGTAAGGGCGTCATGCGCTTGTCCGAACTCATGCGGTACTCACTGGTAAGCGCCGACGATACACGTACCGTTTTGCTGAGCCAGGAAGTGGAACAGCTGGAAAATCTCGTGGAGCTTTGCAGGATGCGCTTCGGACAAGAGTTTTACCTGCGGTTCAGAAAGAAAGGCAAACTTTCAGCCATTCGGGTGATTCCGCTTATTTTAATCACCCTGGTGGAAAATATGATGAAGCATGGTGACCTCGGCGAAAAGAAGAATCCGGCGCAAATCACCCTGGAACACCGGGAAAAAAAACTGCTTTTTGAAACCAGCAATAAGAAAAGAAACACCAGCCTTTACCCGAAAGGCGGGCTTGGCCTGAAGAATATTGAAAAAAGACTAAATAATTTTTACCACGAACGATACACCCTGCTGACAAGGGATGTTGAGGATTTGTTTACCGTTACATTAACCATAGACCTATGAGTATCAGCTGCTACGTGATAGACGACGAATCCGGTGCGATTGCACTGCTAACAGAATATATAGAACGAACGCCAGGGCTCGAATTAGCCGGCACCTCACTGAATCCGCTCACCGCCCTTGATAAACTGACCAGTGAAAATGCACCGGACATCACCTTTATTGATGTGGATATGCGGCAGCTCTCCGGTTTGGATCTGGCCGGAATGGTGAACCTGTACACCACCGTCGTATTTACGACTGCTTTCCCTGAATATGCCGTGCAGGCCTTTGAAAAAGAGGCGTTCGATTATTTGCTAAAACCAATTAATTATGACCGTTTTGTAAAATGTATCCAGCGCGCCAAACGCAAAATGACCAGGCAGGCAAAGTCCGATTATCCCATTAGGGAGGACTTCTTTAATATCAAAAGCGAAATCAAGGGCCGGATGGTCAAGATCAAATTTGACGAGGTGATCTATATCGAGGGAGCCGTTAATTATATTCAAATCCATACGACGGAAGGCAAGCACATGACGTACCTGACAATGAAGGAAATTGAGCATCATTTGCCGAAGCCGCTGTTCGCGCGTATTCATCGTTCCTTTATTGTTAATGTCAATTTTGTAAAAATCATCGAGCGGAGCCAGATCAAACTGGAAAATGGCGAATCGCTGACCATGGGCGATTATTATAAACAGCGTTTTCTGGACCTGATGGATGCTCACCTGGTGAAAACCGACCGGGCTTCCTGACCATTTATCCACCACCCTTTATATTCCTGCCTTTTACAGAAAGCAGATATTTGTACAGCAGGTAATAAGTCACCATTTCTTGTTTTCGGGATTCATCGGTGAAAATGCGGTTGAGGTGCATATGGACAATGCTGCGCAAATAGGGGATGCGTTCTTCATCATTTCTTGGGATACTTTCCTGCACTGCGATTAATGTTTTATAAAAATTTCGGCCTGCCCTTATCGAACCGCTTATTAATGATGGGTCTTCGGCTTTCAATGTTGCCAGAATACCAGATGTCAGTTCCCGGTACTTTTTGTCCAGCTCTACCTTGACTTGCAGGCCTGTGAACTCCGGAAGGAAAGCTTGATAACTGGCAAGAGTAAACTGCAGCTGTTCATTTAAATCAGGGATAAAATCCTTAATGATCGCTAATGTGGAATAGAGTGCAAAATGGTGGGCGGTGCCTGCCATTTTATATTTATTTTGTTTGATGAAACTTAGCACCAGTTCACTGCTTGCCCAGAAAAAGCCTTCGGTCTTTTCAATGCCTGCCCCGGCATATCTTTCCAGTTCGCGGCTGTAAACATCGATTTGGTATTCCCTGATGACATGCTGTTGAATGCGGTCCTCTAACTTTGCTTTAAAGGCGATCAGCACTTCGCTGATCGCTTCCGGTGCGACCTGAAGCCGCAGCCGGATATGAGGTGCATGGTCGTCATAGCGGATAAAAAACCATTTGCTGATTTTCCCGCGGCTATATCGTTTATTAAGCAGCGGCTGG
>DATCXS010000476.1:0-2224 GCA_036565645.1 Mucilaginibacter sp. | reverse complement strand
TGCTACCGGCGTATCTATCGTCATCCATCCTAATCACCCGCTGGTGCCCATCATCCACATGAATATCCGTTACTTTGAAATGCCGTCGACCTTTGCACCGGGCCGCGAGCCGGTACGCTGGTTTGGCGGTGGGATTGATTTAACGCCACATTATGTTTTTGAGGATGATGCTAAGTTTTTTCACAGCAGCCTAAAGGCTACTTGCGATAAATACAATTCCGGTTTTTACGACCGGTTCAAGAAATGGGCCGACGATTATTTCTTCATCAAACACCGCAATGAAACCCGCGGCATCGGCGGTATATTTTATGATCGCCTGACGGCTACCGAAGAAACCTCGTGGGAAGATATTTTCGAGTTTTCAAAAGCTTTGGGCCATTCGTTTGTGCCGATGTATACCGAGCTGGTCAATCGGCATAAAAACGAACCTTTTACGGCCGACCAGCAGCAATGGCAATACCAGCGCCGCAGCCGTTACGCCGAGTTCAACCTGGTTTATGACGCAGGTACCAAGTTTGGCCTGGAGACCAACGGACGTATCGAATCCATCCTCATGAGCCTGCCACCAACAGCTAAATGGCTGTATAATTATCAGCCAATGCCCGGCAGCGAAGAAGAAAAAACCTTATCATTGCTTAAAAAAGGTATTAACTGGGCGTAATATGCAAAACGCGGCTATACTATTGGTGTTACTGGCGACATTATCCTTTACCGATAAAGAACCAACCCTTAAGGGCAAGTGGAACTATGCCGGCGGCTGGTTTAACCATAAGTTGTCCGCAGCACCCAAAGACTATATTCAGCAACGCAGATACACCAGCGATAGCTTTGATGCCTACCTGTATGCAAAAGGCGAGAAGGACCTGAAGTATGAAAGCGGCAACTACGCGCTACAAGGCGACACCTGCCTGGAAACCCAAACCTTTTGTTATCAGGATCAAAGCATGATTGGGAAAACAGTACATTATCATTACGCTATCCGAAACGATACGCTAATTCTGAATGGAACGCTACCCAATGGTGCTGTTATTGAGGATTATTGGGTGAAAGCGAAGTAAGCACTAATTATCTCTACCCCAAACCTACCCGCGTCATTGCGAGGTACGAAGCAATCTCTACACTCGCTAATCAATCGAGCAAAGTAAGCACTAATTATCTCTGCCCCAAACCTACCCGCGTCATTAAAACGACCTGATGGTGAAGGAGTCTTACGGACTGTATGCACACTGCTATCTAATCTTATCCAACGTCACAGCCGCCGGATCGTCCATCATTTTTCTGGCATTTAAATTATCCACAATATTCACTTTAGCACCCGGCCAGCTGTGCCACTGCAAAAAATAAGGAGCCTTCCCTTTATAAGTATTTAACACGGCTGTTTCATCAAAATTTCCGTAAGACGCTTCCACAGGGCCAACCTCTCCGTCGCTGACAATTTTTCCTAACTTAAGTAAGGCGGGGTAGTCATCAAAAGCCGGAACTTTAGGATAGTTATCTAAAGCAACAATATCCACATATTTATCGCCGGGGTAAAAAACATCAGGAGCAGGAAAGTAGTTTCCGGCAATATTGGGTGCATATATCCATATCAGGTTATCCAGTCCGTAATCTTTAGTAAAAGTCTGGTACATATCCGCCCAAAGCGCAGCATAATCTTTTTGATTTGTTGGATGACGGGCATCGTTGGTTCCCCACCAAAACCAGGAGCCATTCATCTCATGAAAAGGTCGCCAAAGCACCGTTACACCGGCATCTTTTAATTGTTTCAGTGCTTTGGCAACATTAGCTAATTCGGCACGATAGCTGGCTTTTTCTTTAGATTCAGGGGCATTTTTTAATAATTTCTTTAAGTCGATAATGCTTTTGTTTTCAATGGTATTCAAGCGCACATTATAGCCTTGCGTGAATGGGCAGTCGGCGTGCCAGCTCAGGGTTACCAGTCCGCCCCGGCGCCAATGGTTGATAGCGTATTCGTTTGTCTGGGCAAAATCAATGTGAGCAAAATACCCATAATCCAAACCAAGCAAGGCAGGATAATGGCCGGTTGAGTCGTACAATCGCTGGAAATTTTTTTTGTATTCAAGCGCGACATCCGTGCTTTGGCTGCATTGCTGGCCAATAATTACTTGTCCGTTTTTCACAATCGTCTTGAAATAGGCTAAAATACCTTGTTTGCTCCGGTTGGTAAGTCTTGGGATCGGCATTTGCGCATTTGCCTGAATAA
>DATCXS010000175.1:0-3031 GCA_036565645.1 Mucilaginibacter sp. | reverse complement strand
GGCCAGAACGGGGATAGTTTTTCAGGTAGTTACGGGTAGCTTCCAGAGCTTGCGTATTAAAATCAAGTTCGTAAGACAGCTTGGCGTACTGGTACAAAGCGTCTTCCTGTATTTGTTTATCAAAACTTAGTTTAGAAGCATTAAGAAATGCGTTACGGGCGCTTTGTTTATTGTTCATCTTCAGGAAAACCTCGCCAAGTGTATAGCTGCCGCTCTGACTATAGTTGTCTTTTTGCTCGATGAGTTTCTCCAGTTCGGCAGATGATTTGGCATAATTGCCTACTTTGTAATAAGCATAACCCATTTGGTAGCTATCCTGCGTGTTTTGGGTCCTGCCCTGATCGCGGGTTTCAAAGCGGTCGTAGTATTTTACCGCATTATCATAGTCAGCCTTAGCAAAGTATGACGCCGCAATAACGCGCAGCATTTCAGTTTCGTTTTGCTGTTTGGTATTGTTAACAATAGGCACGGCATAGCTTAATACATCGTCATAACGTTTGTCCAGAAAGTACACCGCGGTGATATAGTAAGGGTAGCTGCTTTCGTATTTTTTCGAGTTTTTCAGCTTTTCAAAGTTTACCAGCGCCACATGGTAATCTTTCTTCAGATAAGCGATGTAAGCAAAATAATAAATAGCGTCGTCAGTAAACCTAGAGCGACGATCTTTAACCTCGCTGAATAATAATTGCGCATTGGTGTAATCGGCTATCGAAAAGTAAGCATACCCTTTGCGAAACTTATATTCAATATTCTCGCTTCCGGTCAGCTGGCCTGCTGTGATCTTATCAAACCATTGCAGGGCCGTTTTGTAATCGCCTTTTTTTGAATAGGAGCGGCCAATCTGATAAACAGCCAGTTTTGCCAGCGGATTTTCAGGATGATCATGTATAAACTCCAGAAACAAGTTTTGGGCGTCGTCATTTTGCAGCTCTAATGCGCACAGAGCCGCATAATATTGAGCGTTCTCTTTTAATAAGGTCAACTCACTTTCAAACCTGGGCTGGTTGCTGGTTTTTAACCGCGAATTCATCACCAGGTGATATTGTTGCGATGCAGCCACATACATACCTTTTTCTAACAGATCACTGGCCGCATGGTAAGCGCGATACAAATGAAATGAAGGGTCTTGCTGAGCGTGTACTTTGAGCGCAAAAAATAAGGAAAGGAGGAGTATACGAGAGCTGATTTTTATCATAGTGCGTAAAAATGGTGGCGCTAAATTAATTAAACACAAAAAAGCAATTCACATTAGTAATTAACAAATTGTGGAAAACACTCTTTTAACGCGCTTATAAAAGATGACGTATAAGTGTGGAAACTTTTTTAATCTCTTAAACGGAGATCTATGGGTAATGTTTATAACTTTTGGTTCTTTGGAAATAAAAAAAATCCTGGGCCTCGGCCCCGGACTAAATGCGATTAAGCCGCAAATTGACGCTCGACACTGTTGATCAGCACATCGATATCAAAAGGTTTGGCAATAAAGTCATCCGGATAACCATTTGTGTGAAGCTTGCTACGCTGTATGGCGTGACTTGCCGAGAGTAAAATGACCGGAATATCGTGCGTATCTGATTTAACCTTAACCTTATGACAAAGCTCGCGCCCATCTACGTTACCTATCATAATATCCAGCAAAATCAAGTCTGGATGGTATTGTTTTATTTTATCAAACAGGTAATGTCCGTCGGCTAATGTTTCAACTTCATAACCTTTATCTTCCAATATCAACTGCAGGATCTCCAAGATATCCTTATCGTCATCAACCGCTAATATCCTTTGCATCTTGTAATACTTAAATATTTCCTAAACAAAAAATGGTATAGGAATTTGTTACCTATCAACAATTCCTATACCATTTATTATTTATATATTAAATATTACATAATTTACTACAGTTTATACATAGATTAGCTGGTTTGTAGTATAAATAGCTTAATAGTGGATGGTTTACAGCACATTATTACTCATTAATAGCCAAAAAGTTGTTTCAGATCGGGCTTAATCAATTCGCCATACTTTTTCAAGTCATCATCATTAACACGTTTATCAGACGCAACAATGCAATATGTAAATGGCTTACCTTTTAACTGCTGGTCATGAAACTCCTTTACGGTTTCAAAGTTCATTTTGTCCAGGCTATTAAGTGTTGTTTTACGGATATCGTAATTTAAGCCTAAACGTTGCGCTTCCAGGTAGTTGAATAAAATTCCATCCTGCGTTATACGACCGGTCTCGATTGATTTACGGATGTTCTCCTTAGCATCCATCAGGCTCTTGTCAGATCGTGGCAGGTTGGTCAGTAACTCATTCATGCTTTTTATCGACTCATTCAACTTATCGGCCTGGGTGCCAATGTAACCTATAAAGTAGTTCTGATCTTCTTTTTTAACCGGCGATATGTAATAAGCGTACGTGCTGTAAGCTAACGCTTTCGACTCACGGATTTGCTGAAACACTACGGTGCTCATGCCTCCGCCAAAGTAATTATTAAACAAATCGACACGGGGTGTTTGCTCAGGGCTGTAAGCGCCTTCATTACGCACCCAGTAAATTTCGGCCTGTACCATGTCGTAATTTGCAAACAGTACACGGTTATGGTCGGCATTGTCTTTTACAAAGTTGTGTTTTTCAGGATATGGTATAAAAGTAGCCGGTGTTTTGTGCAGTTTAGCCAGAGCTAAAGCTTCTCGCGCGGCAGTTTGGGGGCCGTAATATAAAATAATGTGTTTGTAGCTGTTTAGCTTATGTAAAATATCAACCAGGTCCTGCGCTTTCAGGTTATCCAGTTCCTCATCGCTAAGTGTGTAGTTAAATGGGTTCGACGGGCCATATTGTGCGTAGCTTACCAAGGCTTGTGCAAGAACGGTCTTATTTAACTTAGCATTTTCTCGTGCTTTTTTCAAACGTGCTTTTAAGGCAGCAAGCGCATTTTCATCCGGTTGGCAGTTGGCCAGCAGGTCTTCATATAGTTTAACGGTTGCGGCAAAATTTTCCTGTAAGCCGTTAAAGCCAACGGTGCTGATCTCGG
>DATCXS010000159.1:0-2695 GCA_036565645.1 Mucilaginibacter sp. | reverse complement strand
ATCCTGACAGAATCCAGGTAATATACAACCGAGTCGGGACTAAATGACGCCGGATAATGAACCATAGCTTGAACCGGCTTATTATCGCTCACACCAAGCCCCGGGTCTGGCGTCATGATTATGGCGATTGCATCTTTATTTGATTTGCTTTTACAGGCAGTAAAAAGAGCCACTGCAGCAATTAATACTAAATATTTATTCTTCATAATTAATGGGCGAATGTAAGGCATTCATCATGGGGTTTATTTATATTGGTTTTGTTCAGGCAAATATAATAACCTGAGGTATAAACAGCTTATTTCTTCACTAAACTAATTTGATAAATATGCGGCCATCTTTTACCGGTTACTAACAGACGTTTGCCTTTGGCATCCCAGGCTATGCCGTTTAGTACGTTATTGGATTCTTCAATGTCGGTATAATTTGCCGGATGCTGTGATTTAGGCCAAAGATTTGACATATCTACCTTTTGCAACACAGCACCGGTTTTAGGGTCAATCACCAAAATATAGTCGTAAGTATATCTGTTTGCATAAATTTTCCCGTTGATATACTCCATTTCGTTAACCGAATCGACAGGTCCTTTGTCGTCGTACACATCAATGTGGCCAATTTGCTGGTAACTATCTTTATCCATGAACCAGATACGGTTAGTGCTGTCGTCCATATACAGTTTCTTACCGTCGTTGGTCATGCCCCAGCCTTCTACACCTACATTATTATTAAAGGTATTTAAAACCTTTAGCGTAGATTTATCAAACACGTAACCTATCCTATCTTTCCAGGTAAGCATCACTATTTTATTGCCGACAATAGCACTCCCCTCGCCAAAATATTTAGGATCGATAAATTGTTTTTGCAGCACCTTACCAGTTTCTAAATCTGATTTTTGTATGGCTGATTTGCCTGTATCACCGGTACTTTCATAGATATAACCATCCTGATATAAAAAGCCCTCGGTATAAGCGTTGGTATCATGGGGGAAAACCCGATCAACCTTATAAGTATATTCCTCCGGAGCTTTAGCTGCCAGTAAAACAATGTTGGTTGATATATCCTGGCTTTTGCCGCCATTGTATACCCTGGCCGTTATAGTTCTTGGGCCCAGGGCCAAAGTATCAGTTTTAAAGGTTATAGCCGATGTATCCTTTTTTGACGCCAGTTTAATCGAATCTAACAAATAAACCACCGAATCCATCTTGGCTGATCCCAGTTTTAAATTCACGTTCACTGCATCGCCGGATTTATAGGTTGTCCCCGACTCGGGGTTTAAAGAAATATCATTAACAGTATCGTTCGAATTTCTGCAACTGAATAGCAGCATTGAAAGCACGGCGGCAATAAAAAGCGTCGATTGGATTTTCATAAGTTATCGGGTTGAGGCCAAAATGCGTCCTCAATATGATTTAGTGTGTATTGTGTGTCGTTATTAAATAAAATGGCAATGATATCAAACCGCACGTCGCCTTCGTGGCTTTTTAAATAGATATATTCGTCGGCAGCGGTGGCCAAAAGCTTTTGCTTGCGGGTATCTACAAAATCCTCAGGCTCGCCAAAAGCGTTGCCCGTGCGGGTTTTTACCTCGGCAAATATAATAACCTTGTCTTTATAAGCAATTAAATCGATCTCGGCTTTGCCATAGGTCCAGTTCAGATCAAGTATCTCATAACCGGCTGCTTCAAGATGCGCTTTTGCCAGGCTTTCACCTCGTCGGCCGAGATCATTGTGCAGGGCCATTACAGTTATTTGATAATTACCGAGCCCAGGTAGTCGGATATGGTTTTCTCTACTTTCTTCATCCGCATGTATTGGGTAAGCAGGATGTCCTGATCTTCGGGCGATTCGGCTTTGGCCAGTTCATTGCGCAGGTCCTCCAGCATTTTACCAACTTTGTGCTTTTTAAGGTGGAAAATAGCGCCCAGAATGGTAGCTTTCATATTGTCCTGCTCATCGCTCACCAAAATTTTGTGCATTTCATACCAGTTCTCGCTAAGCGTGTATTTGGTAGCCAGCAGGGTAACTACCAGGTCTACAATTTCTTTGTCGGGGTGATGAATAAAATGCTGATCTTCTGGTAGCACACCGTTCTCGACTTCTTTACTGTAAAGCTGTACAAAGGTTTTGCTGGCAGGATGCTCAAACTCCACATCGTTTAACTCGGCAATCATAAACGGACCAATATAGGTATTGGCAATGCCGTCCCAGTCGATCATCTTATTACCATACAACAGTAACAGGCGAACGATCTCTTTCTCCTGCGAAAACGTTTCCTGATGCTCCTGCGGAATTTCCTCAACTACCGGATAATCCTCAACCGGTGTGATCATGCGGCCATTTGGCTGCTGGCTATCTTTTTTAGCCTTAGCCTGGCGCATCTTGTTAAGCTCGGACAACAACGCGCGCTCATCAATCTGCAGTTGATTACTGCACTCTTTGATAAACACCGAAGCTTTGATCGAATCAGGGATTTTGGCGATACTTTCGACGATGTCGCGTATAACCTCCGACTTTTTGATTGGATCGTTACCGGCTTCTTTTAACAGCAGATCTGTTTTAAAGAGGATAAAATCTTTTTTGTGATCGTCGATATGCTTTTTGAAACCGGCAGTACCAACCAGGCGCACATAGGAGTCAGGATCATGTCCGTCAGGAAATAATACCACCTTTACATTCAGACCCTCTTCCAGGATCAGAT
>DATCXS010000462.1:0-3142 GCA_036565645.1 Mucilaginibacter sp. | reverse complement strand
CAGCGGTAAATGCTGCACCGCCCCAGCCCGCCACCAGGTTCATACCATCAACTTTATATACCGTATTATAACCTAATGAATAAGTACCCTTTTTTATACCAATGCGACTAAACACCCGTTTATCCAAATAAGTACCAATGTCTTTATACGGCGACGATTGCAGACTTTTAGTTACCGCATAATTCAGCATAGCAATACCCGGATTGCTATATTGTGAAGCCGTCCCCGGCTTAAACAGAACCTTTGCGCTATCGCGCGACAAGGTAAACGGATCAGGTTTTTTACGCCAGAACATACCTTTCCAGCCGGGCAGGTCCATGTGACGGTCTTTCTTGTGTTTGATAAGTTGTGCTTCTTCTTCATCTGTACCTTCAGAATCGTCCAGTCCCGAAGTGTGGGTATCCAACTGTCTTACTGTTATTTTCGATTTAATGTCCGACTTTAACCACGCAGGAATATACAGGCATGCCGGTGCGTCAGCGTTAATATAGCCATCGGCTATTGCCGCATTTAAAGACATACCGCTTACCAATGCCTTAGCCAATGATGCAGTACCGCTGGTGGCTTCGGCATCGCTCCAGCCTTTGGCAAAAGCTTCACAAATTATCTTGTCGTCTTTAATAATGAGCAGCTTGTGAGTGCCTTTTGACATTAAGCTGTTTTTGTACGCTTCCAGTTTAACGCCCGACATGCCGGTACTTTCAGGAGCAGCATGCCCCCATACAAATTCCTTTTTTACCTGTGCTTTTAAAGTAAGGGGCAGGCAAGCAAATAAACAGAGTTTAATAAATTGCATGGATTGCTAATTGGTCTGTTCTAAGTTAGCCAATTTATCTGCCCTAAAACAAACAATGGTGATAACGACCAAAGTCATTATCACCATTGTTACATTTTATAGCTTATGATGTCTATTCTACGGTCAGCGTACCTTGCATCACGTAATAGTGACCCGGCACAGTACAAACATAAGTGTACTTACCCGCTTTAGGCGCTACAAAATAGATGGTTTGGGATGAACCCGGGCCAACCAAAGTAGCATTAAACAAAACTTTAGGCGTGTTAGCAATGTAGCTTAATTTAACAGCCTGCAAACCCAATTTTGTACCCATATCGCCCACGGCAATAGCCTGACCCTGCGGAACAACCACAAAGTTGTGCGGCATATCGTCGTTGTTAGTGAAAGTAAGTTTAACCCTGCTGCCTGCCTTTAAGGTAAGCTCGGTTTTATCAAACTTTAAACCCGGCTTAGTACCCAGGCTAATGGTTTGATCGATGGTTTTCCATGATGCCGGTCTGGTTGTTTGATTCTTTTTAAGCGCAACGCCTTTTACCGGTGCTGCTTTAGCATTTGATGCTTTTACTTTACTCATGTCCATGTTCATACCTGCCATATCATGGTCCATTTTTGGGTGTCTTTTAGGGACATTCAATTTAGCGCCGTCAGGTATATTGTTCAAAGTATAATAAGCAACAGGGTGCAGCAAGCTAAAGCTACTGTCTGCCGAAGTTACTGCCGGGTTGACTTTGATCTCATGGATATATTTTTCACGGAGGCCATCTGCCACTAATCGTACTTTCAGGCCATCCTCAGAAACAATAGCTGCATCTACGATATGTACTTTTTCGCGGATGGTAGCACTGCCATAAACCGGGTGATATTTATAAGTAAAACCGGTGATAGTATAATTATCAGGATCGGCAGCGGCCTTTTTGTTAACCGGCTTAGTAAACTCAATCTCAAAACCATCAGGCATTGCTCTTACGGCTTTCATTTCAAAAGGAGTTTTCTTGGCCCAAACTAAACGCTCTAAACCAAATATTTTCTGACCTGTTGAACCCCAACCACGGCTGGTTTCGCCAACAAATAATGAGTTGTCGGCACCCCAGGCTAACCTTAACACGCCCGATTCAAAACCCTCACGGAAGGCAAATGCAGCACCTTGATACTGGCCTTTAACCTTCTCCAAAAAGATCCGGTTAATACGGCTTTGAGCCTGGTCGCCAATCAAAACCTGACCGGCAAACGGACCGAACTTATCGTCCTTAGGAATTTGTATCATTGACGAGGTAGAGTTACCCATAGTACCATGCGGCAACCATACAGCAGGAGTTTTAAATCCTTTTTTAACATCGTCAGCAACTTCGGCTAAAGTTTTGTATGGACGATTAGGATCACGATCCTCGATCTTACCTTCAGGGTCGTTAAAACGTGGATTAACGCGTGAATAAATATCTTCAGTACGAACTTTTACCGGCGATGACGGATCTGCAGCCCAGCGTAAACCGGCAGGATGCATGGCAAAGTCGCCACGATCTAACTGCATGATATAACCTGAACCTACCCAGTCACCTTGATTTTCTGCGTAAAAATATTTGCCATCAATCAAACCCTGACCGCAAGGTGAACGAAAACCTGTAGCATAAGGATGCATTTCGCCGCTTGGCGTAATTTCTAAACACCAGGCTCTCCAAGGTACCAAACTTTTACCTCTCCACCACTCGGCGTCAAAACCTACATTAAGGTTAACCATCATGTTGCCGTTAGGCATCACTACAGGTCCGTATGAGTACTCGTGATAGTTACCTGAAAGAGGCCATGAATAGACGGTTTCATAAACGTCGGCTTTGCCGTCACCATTCTTATCAATCAAGTGGGTTAGCTCGCCGCGTTGCACGCAATAAAAGTCGCCTTTAACATAGGCTAATCCCAAAACCTCGTGCATACCGGTCGCAAACTTTTTATAAAAAGGCAAGCTGCCATTTAACTGATATGGATTTTGAATAACCCAAACATCGCCGCGACGGGTTGATACGCCCAAATCGCCATTTGGCAATACCGCCAGGCCGCCAACTTCCAGCTCTACACCTTCAGGCACGGGGACATTAACAATGCGGTAATAATCTTTTTCTGCAGGGGTTGCCTTCTCAGCTTTGTTTTGAGCAAATGCGCCGGTACAACTTAAACCTGCTATGATTGTAAGTGATATATTTTTAAAAATAGCTTTCATCTTGATTGTTTTTTGAGATTACCAGATCAATGAATATTGAGCAGAGGTTCCTTTATCTGTGTTCTTTATCGGCAGCAACATTTCTTTGCCTTTTGCAGAGGTGCGGATTACAGGTTTTGCACCTTTATCCAATC
>DATCXS010000475.1:0-19066 GCA_036565645.1 Mucilaginibacter sp. | reverse complement strand
ATTGTTATTATTATTGTTATTGTTGTTTTTTTTACATGCAGCAAAAAATCCGGCAGCCAGTAAAATGACCAGTATTGTTTTTTTCATATATTCACTAACTTTCTTTAACGTATAACATCTAATGATGTTGTAATTAAGTATTTATAAATTTCTTACACGCTATAATAATCAATCCCACAAGCTTCAGCGCAGTCTTTGCTTTCTGCCGACCGGCCGATCATTACGATATCCCTGCGTTCTACGCCATGTTCGTTTATCAGCTGATGAATAACATCCGGCTCAGGCATCGGTTTAATTTCTTCGGCAAAATAACAAGTCAGATATTGCTCCAGACCATGCCATTCGGTTTGCCTGATCTTGTTTAGCTGCAAAGCCGGGTTGCCATTGGTAACGATAAATATCTTTTTACGGTCAACCACAATTTCCTGCAGCATATCAAGCGTATTTTGATAGATCAATAATTTCAAGGGGAGCTTAACCGTATACATTAAATGATGAAAGTTAAGGCGATATTTCTCATCAATGGCAAATTGATGTTTTATTTTATCAAATACCTTATCTTTTCCTTCTTCGTGGAAAGTATTTACCATTAAATCGGTCATTGCTTTAGCATTGAGCAACGCGGTGTACTCCATAAAACTGGCAAAAAGGTAATAAACCTGAAACAGATAATCTTTTTCGGGATAGATCACATTGTCCAACTCAAACATAAAAGCCTTCTTGCGCTCGTCTATCTCGCTATATTTCATCCGCGTTTATTTGTATATCGTATTCGGCAAATAACTGCCTTGCTTCCGTTAACTGATCGGTCTCTTTATTATCCAATACGTAAATAACGCTGATGCCGTTGTCGAGACAAAGGCTAAGCATCCGGTGCGCATAGGAGGCTAATGCAGGATCAGGCAATTTAATTAACTTATCCGACAGCATAAATTGGGGCAGATCATGATAATCGCCTAAAATAATATCACCGTTAGTTAATTGTTTTTTGAGACTATAGGCCTTAGCGGACATAGCCGATGTTATCAGAATGTTCAATTTACTGCACTATTAAGCCATCCATCATGACCACTTTGCGGTCTGAAATATTGGCCAGGTCTTCATTATGGGTTACAATTACAAAGGTTTGGTTAAATTCGTCGCGCAGCTTGCCGAATAGCTCGTGCAACTCGCGCGCATTTGTCGAGTCAAGGTTACCTGATGGTTCATCAGCAAAAATGAGCGCCGGATTATTAATCAGTGCGCGAGCCACGGCAACACGCTGCTGCTCGCCGCCCGAAAGCGCATTAGGTTTATGGTGCAGGCGATGACCAAGACCTAATAATTCCAAAAGTTCTGTAGCCCGTTGGGCGGCATCCTGGCGGGATGTACCAGCAATGAAAGCAGGAATGCAAACATTCTCAAGCGCATCAAACTCGGCCAGCAAATGGTGAAACTGAAAGATGAAACCAATTTCGCGGTTGCGGAAATTGCTCAGGCTTTTATTGCTCAAGCGATTCAGCTCAACGTCATTAATAAATAGCCGGCCCGAATCAGGTTTGTCCAACGTGCCCAGAATATTGAGCAGTGTGCTCTTACCTGCACCTGATGCACCGACAATGGTAACAATTTCTCCTTTTTGAACCTCGAAATCGACTCCTTTCAATATTTGAAGCTGACCGTATGACTTATTAATAGCTGTTGCTTTAAGCATGCTGTAAAAATAGTGATTAGTGATTACAGATTGGCGATTAGTTGCGTTTTTTGTTAGCAGGGGGTATCAGGGCTTTGCTATAAATCACTATTGTACAATATTAATCAAATCAGGGAAAACTAATCAGCTAATCTCCGTTCACTAATCACTAACTTTTAAAACAAAATCTGTAGATTTACCGCAAATCTTCGAACAAAATGAATATTCACGAATACCAGGGAAAACAAATATTAAAAAGTTTTGGTGTTAGGGTTCAGGAAGGCATTGTTGCCGACACCCCTGAGCAAGCTGTTAAGGCGGCACAAAAGTTAAAAGATGATTACAACTCAAGCTGGGTTGTAATTAAAGCACAAATACATGCGGGTGGCCGGGGTAAAGGCGGCGGTGTTAAGCTGGCTAAAAACTTAGACGAGGTTAAACAAAGAGCTACCGACATTATCGGTATGCAACTGGTTACTCCGCAAACCGGACCCGAAGGCAAACTAGTACGTAAAATATTAGTTGCACAAGATGTTTACTATCCCGGCGAAAGTGAAACTAAGGAGTTTTATATCAGCGTATTGCTTGACCGTGCCAAGGGCCGCAACATCATCATGTATTCGACCGAAGGAGGTATGGATATAGAGGAAGTTGCCGAGCATACGCCACACCTGATCTTTAAAGAAGAGATTGATCCTAAAGTTGGTCTGCAAGGTTTCCAAACCCGCAAGATTGCTTTTAACCTGGGGTTGTCGGGCGAAGCATTTAAGGATATGACTAAATTTATAGCCGCGTTATATAAAGCTTATGATGCTACCGACTCGTCAATGTTTGAGATTAACCCCGTATTAAAGACATCTGACAATAAAATATTGGCTGTTGACGCTAAAGTTAATTTGGATGACAACGCATTATATCGTCACCTGGATTATGCGGCTATGCGCGATACCAACGAGGAAGACCCTACCGAGGTTGAAGCCGGTAAATCAAATCTTAACTATGTAAAGCTCGACGGTAACGTTGGCTGTATGGTTAACGGCGCCGGTTTAGCTATGGCGACTATGGATATTATCAAGCTGGCTGGTGGCGAGCCTGCTAACTTCCTGGATGTGGGCGGTACTGCTAATGCACAAACTGTTAAAGCGGGTTTTAACATTATCCTGAGTGATCCAAATGTTAAGGCTATTCTGATCAACATCTTCGGTGGCATTGTTCGTTGCGACCGTGTGGCTCAGGGAGTTATTGACGCTTATAAGGAGATTGGCAATATCCCGGTTCCTATTATTGTACGTTTACAAGGCACTAATGCTAAAGAAGCTAAAGACCTGATTGATAATTCGGGCTTAAAAGTTTACTCGGCTATTCTGTTAAAAGAAGCTGCGGAAATTGTTAAGCAAGTTTTAGCATAACATAAACACATTTAAAGGGTGCTCTATGCCCATGCTATTAAGTCCCTAAACTAAAAAAACCGGATTATGTCCGGTTTTTTTAGTTTAAAGCGGCAGATCAATTTTTTTCAGCGTATTTTCAGGAAGTAATCTGATGCTTAAACAAAGCATCAATTATCCGCCAAATAAATTAATGTTGATGAATTATCTTTTCTAAATAGCTTGATGGCTTCTTCTTTAATTTCTCCTGGTGTTACGGCCAGAAATTTTTCTGTCTCCTGGTTAAACATTTCAGCATCGCCCAATAACTCATAGTAAGCTAAGTTCATCGCTTTGTCTAATAATGACATTTCTGAAAATATCATTGTCGATTCTGTTTTGTTTTGGACTTTGGTCAGCTCATCTACCGGTACTTCGTTTACCGTTAATTTTTGTACTTCTTCCCATATTGCTGCTTCGGCGTCTTCGACAGATACACCTTCTGTTGGTTTCCCTTCTAACACAAACATACCCTTGTCTAAACTACCAAAGACATAGGCATGCACTTCGCTAAACAGTTGCTTGTCCTTAACCAGCGTACGATACAGGCGCGATGAATTTCCGCGCGACAGAATATCGGATATCAGCTCGACCGCATGAAACTCATTTTCACGCCTGCCCGGCATTTGCAAGGCAATGTAGATATCATTAACCGGTACTTTGGCAGTTATGGTATCGCGGCGTATTTCATGTTGTTCATCCTCTTGGGGCAAGCTCCGATTATATTTTTCGCCCCGGGGTATTGGCCCAAACCATTTTTCGGACAGTTGTTTTACCTGGTCAAGCTTAACGTCGCCCCCAACCACCATAATGGCATTTTGCGGGTTGTAATGTTTTTTAAAGAAAGCTTTAACATCTTCAATCTTAGCATCGGCAATGTGCTCAATAGTTTTGCCAATGGTGTCCCAACGGTAAGGATGTTTTTTAAATACCATTGGGCGCAGGCGCAGCCACACATCGCCATAAGGCTGATTAAGGTAGCGTTGCTTAAACTCTTCGATCACCACATTACGCTGCACCTCAAGGCTTTTCTCGCTAAAGGCCAGGCTCAGCATACGGTCGCTTTCCAGCCAGAAAGCAGTTTCTATATTTGCCGAGGGCAAGGTGATATAATAGTTAGTGATATCATTGCTGGTAAAGGCATTATTCTCGCCGCCTACGCTTTGCAGCGGTCCGTCATAGTTTGGAATATTTACCGAACCGCCAAACATCAAATGCTCAAACAAATGGGCAAAACCAGTTTGTTCCGGGCTTTCGTCGCGCGAGCCAACATCATATAAAATGTTAACTACGGCCATTGGTGTTGTGTTATCTTCGTGGACAATAACCCGCAGGCCATTATCTAATGTAAAACGGTTGAATTTAACCATGTATAAGTTAGTCGTTGTAAAATAAAGTGAACAAATGTATAATTTTTTAGATGGTTAGGATGTAATTTCAGGAATTTGAATATTACATGATATAGGGCAGTAAATTATAGACTTGTCAGAGGACTTTCCCGGTCATCGTTTCGCTCGCCCCCCTCCTCTTCCGCAAGCGAAAAAGAGGGTTTTTCTTTCCGCATGTAAGTGGGTGAAAAGCTGGAAATTTTAAATATTCGAGGACTTCTAATTGACAATCAGTATATAAGTTTGTCATCCTCGAACGATAGTGAGAGATCTATACACAAGTTAAGCATAAATGAATATCCGTGTATAGATTTCTCCTTACGGTCGACGTTAAAGGCACCTTTTTAAGCCTGCGGCCTGTCGCTGCTGTGCAGGTTGTTACTCACCATGTGGTGATGTAGCTTGGCCTGGATAGCCGACGAGCTGTCATTGGCGTAAGTACCATAAGCATTTACTATAATCCCTTTAAGACCATACTTAGGCGAACTTACGGCATATACAATTGACATATCGGCCGGATTGCTTGGCCCCTCAAAGCGGTAAAACTCATCGATAGAGAAATCATTCGCAGTCATGTGTATATTTTTTGACTTATCGTCGATAGTGTCGCCTTCCATACTCAGGTTAGCGGTATATCCCCGTTTCATTAAATCGTTAGTGGCATCCACTAAGGTTTCATAGTTTTCCATGATTGTTTAGTTTAAGTAACAGGCGGCACCAAACCGCCTCTATGTTAAACCACAAAATGAGGATGCTTGTTTGAGTTTCGGGAAGATTTTATTGAGTCTTAAATCCGAAGTCTTGAGTTTAAATCGTAAGCCAAACAACTATCGACTAAAGGCTCATAACTTAATACATTATACTTGTCTGCTCGCGTCCCAGTTTTCCAGATAATAAGCTATCCGGCTCAGGAAAGATCCGCCTAAAGCGCCATCAACTACGCGATGGTCATAAGACAATGACATCATCATTATATGTCTTATGGCTATTACATCACCCTCCGGCGTTTCAATAACAGCAGGTTTTTTCTTAATCGTGCCCACTGCTAAAATTGCCACCTGAGGTTGATTAATAATCGGTGTACCCGATAGGTTGCCAAAAGTACCAACGTTAGTAATAGTAAAAGTCCCATCCTTAACATCGTCTGGTTGTAATTTGCCGGTCCGGGCTTTGTTAGCCAGGCCGTTAACGGCTTTAGTTAAACCTAATAGATTTAGCTCTTCAGCCTTTTTAATTACCGGGACGATCAAATTACCATTTGGCAAGGCTGTGGCCATGCTGATATTGATGCTTGCCTTTTTGATGATCTGCGTACCGTTAACCGATATATTGACCATAGGGTAATCTTTTATGGCTTTTACAACGGCTTCGATAAATATCGGGGTGAAGGTGATCTTTTCGCCTTCGCGTTTTTCGAAGCTGCTTTTTATCTTTTCGCGCCATAATACCAGCCCGGTAACGTCGGCCTCAACAAATGAGGTTACGTGAGGCGAAGTATGTTTGCTCATTACCATGTGCTCGGCAATTAAGCGGCGCATACGGTCCATTTCTATAATCTCGTCGACGCCACTGGCTGTCAATGGTTTGAAATGATCGGCTTTGGTCTGTCCCGGTTTAGGCGCTGCCTGTCCCGGTGCTGCGGTCGGCGCCGATTTTGGCGCAGTTTGCTGTGCAGGCGCGCTATTAGTCGCGCCATTTTGGTAAACCTGCTGAGCCGGAGTTGCCGACGGGCTACCCGTTCTGTCTTTTACGTAAGCTAATAAATCATCTTTTGTTAAACGGCCATCGGCACCACTGCCCGGAATGCTGTCTAACTCGGCCTGACTAATATTTTCCTGCTGCGCGATATGTTTTACTAAAGGCGAATAGAACCTGGCACCACCTTTAGCCTCGGTTGTTGCTTGCGGCGATGTTACAGGCTGTGCCCTTGCTGCTAACTGGTCAACGCCTGGTATATTTTGTGGTTCGGCACCCGGAGCAGGTGCTGATTGCGGCGCAGGAGCGGGTACCGGCGGCGGAGTTGACATGGAAGCTGCTACCGGAGCAGGCGCCGCTTTTTCAGGCTCGTCAGTTTCAATAATTGCTATAACTGAGCCTACCTGTACTACATCATTTTCTTTGTATCGTTGTTCAACTAATTTGCCTGATACCGGCGATGGAACTTCAGAGTCGACTTTATCCGTGGCAATTTCCATTACCGCGTCGTCGGCTTCTACATAATCGCCTGGATTTTTTATCCATTTAATTACCGTTGCCTCTGCAACACTCTCGCCCATCTTTGGCAATAATAGCTGATATTTAGCCATACGTTAAAATATAGTTCTATTGGTCAAAATTAGAAAATCTGTGGCTTACTTTTAAACATCCTTAAGTAAAGTATTCAACATAAATAATGCTGCTGAGGCGCTCCTTTCGATGTTTTGAAGCCTCTTACTTCCGAATGTGAATTTCTTTCGCACTGTTTTTTGGGCCAATGCCACTGCTATCCAAACGGTGCCGACAGGTTTATCGGGCATACCGCCGTCAGGCCCTGCAATGCCGGTCACGGCAATAGCATAATCTGATTTAAAATTGCGCAGTGCACCTTCTGCCATCTCTGTAACCGTTTCTTCGCTTACTGCTCCGTACTGCTGCAAAGTTTCGTCTTTTACACCCAGGATGCTTTCTTTTAGCTGGTTTGAGTAAGAAACTGCGCCTCCAAAAAACACTTTAGACGAACCGGGATGCTGTGTAAACAAATGTGAAATATATCCCCCGGTACAACTTTCGGCTACAGATAGGGTAAGCCCCCGTTCTGCCATAAAGTTCAGTATCGCTTTTTCGAGGGCTATGTCCTCTTCGGCTGCTATATGCTCGCCTACCCGTTCAATAATCTTTGCGGCGTATTGTTCAATTTCGTCGCTCAGTTGTTTTTCGTCGTAGCCCTGGCCGCTTAATCTGAGGCGTACCTGGCCAAGTTTGGGCAAATAAGCCAGTTTAATATGTTTGGGTAATGAATCTTCAATATCTGCAATACGGGTGGCCAGAAACGACTCGCCCTCGCCTACCGTTAATATAGTTTTATGGATGATGGCCGGGAGCTTGAATAAAGTTTTGATCCGGGGGATCACTTCTTCCTCCATCATATACATCATCTCAAAAGGCACACCCGGCATAGATACATAGATCTTACCGCCAACATTAAACCACATACCCGGCGCAGTACCATTTTTATTGATGATGGCCTCGCAATTTTCGGGCACCTGCGCCTGGAGCCTGTTAATATCAAGCATCGGGCGATCATACTTTTCAAAAATCCGCAGTACGTTCTCCAATGCTTCTTTATTTTCAACCATACCTACGCCAAAATATTCGGCCAGGGTGTTTTTTGTGATATCATCTTTTGTGGGGCCCAGGCCACCGGTGATGAAGATCAGGTCGGCGCGTTCGCTGGCCTCTTTAAGTGCAGTTAGGATATGTTGTTTGTCATCAGAAACCGATGAGATCTGTTTTACACCAATACCGGCATTATTTAACTGTTGCGCCATCCAGGCAGAATTGGTGTCAACAATCTGTCCTATCAGTATTTCGTCGCCTATGGTTATAATTTCGGCAAGCATGTTAGTAGCTGTTAAAGTTTGCATTACTGGTATAATCGCTGCGCTTGCTCAGCTTCAAGGCTTGCAAAATGTCCGATTTAACTTTTAATGTAATATTATACGATTTGTAGAACCCAAACGGCAGCCAGTTTATGGACAAGTCCCAGCAATGCAAATCGCGGTAAATTGCAAATGACGTAGCACTGCTCAACTGCCTGGCTTGTAAATCATAGTTGGTGTTAAACTGTACCTTCCACTTAGGCGTGAGGCTAAAGTCGCCGCTAAGCATAATAGTATTGACGTGCGAGGAACTGACATAATTATCGCCATAACTAAAGTTATAATTCATAACCAAATTCCACGGGATGTTAAAGTCCACATAGGCCGAGGGATCACTATTCAGCAAGGCCAGGCTTTGCCGTTGCGCTTCGGTAACATTAGCCATAGTATTTGGCATGTTAGGGTTATAAGCACCGGGCATTACATTGTTATTATTATTTGCCGATGGATGAAAAGCCGCCGGATTAAGCGTACCGCTTATAGAGAAATTGAAATTAGTAAGCTTAGGTATTTTACCATCTAACCAAGTGTACCGGTTAAACTTACGCGGGTAGGCAAAAACCCGGCCATTGGCTATCGTATCGTACACTTTAGTTACATACGGATCAAATGTACCGCCAAAAGTTACATTTACTTTGTCGCCAAATAAACCGGTATGCCCTGAAACGGAAATCGGTGTCAGCTTAAATGAATCGGCCGCGAAGTTGTAGAAAGTTGAGAATGATAAGCTTTGCAATAGCTGCACTTTTTTAGCTGTTTGCGATGTATCGGTACTTTTTGCTCTGAATTTAGCCTCAACGTTATTATCAACACTAAAATTTAAACCTGCCTGGGTACCGCCTTGGGGGTATCCTATACTTGAATTTGAAAAAATTGAATATCGCTGATAAATAACCGGATACGGTACGGTTGCGTTACTGACAATAATGCGGTTATAAGGCCGGTCAAGGCTTGAATAATCGGGCGAATAACCGAAACTGATATTAGGCGTTATAACGTGCCGGATAGCTTCCAGCTTGCCTTTTTTAAAGTTTAGGGTACCATATAATTTGGTTGATAAACCGGTATTAAAGTTATATTGTCCGGCACGTTTAAAGCCCGGAATGGTATCAGTAGCCAATGAATCGGCACGGGCATAATGCTTATTGATAGATTGGAAATACCAACGTTCATCATAGTTGACACTGATGTTAAACTGAAAATAATTGAATATATTAAGGCTTAACCCCAATGGTATCTGGTGTTCTATTCCGTTTTGCATACGCTTGGTAAGCGTTTCGCTTTTAAACAACTCAGACTCCGGTACATTTGTAAGGGTGTTGGTAGCCCTCATGTTATAAGCAAGCGTGATTTTTTGATACCACTTCTTTTCGCTAACCTGATCTTTTGAATCAAAAGGATTGATACTTGCCATACTGAAGTTAACGTTGGGCAAAGTTAACGACACCGTTTTATTGGTCAGATCCTGACTATGGTCTATACTGGTAGTTAAGTTAAACGGCGTACCGGCCCAGGTACGTGAGTATGATATACTTGAACGCAGGTTGTTTTGTGTTAATTGCTGCAGGTTATAACCAGTTGATGCAGGGTTGTTCTGATAAAAGCTTGAAGTACCGGCGTTTACCGAAGCGCTGAACGTGCTGCCTGGGCTGGCATTTGGATTTTGCGCATGCTGCCAGTTAATATGAAAATCTTTATGCGGCGGGTCGCCGGCCAAACCATAATTGTGCGAACTATAGGCCAATGTCAGGTTGCCGTTGTATTTATAACGGTTCATGTAATTAAGCGAGCTGCTTACCTCGTACGAACCATTTGAGTAGTAGGTACCCAGATTAGTCAGATCAGCATAATCACTTAAACCGATATAGTAACCAAAATCGCGCAAGAAAAAGCCTAACGTTGCATCCTCGCCAAATGTCGGCAGCATAATACCCGAAGCCCTGGTGTTTGGCTTAGGGAAAAATCCAAAAGGTATGCCTATCGGCAGAGGTACCCCCTCAATTTCCAGGTATGCCGGGCCCGAAATGATACGATTTTTTTCGCCGATGCCTTTGGTTATCACTATGCCATAATCGGGTGTTTCACCTCTCGACGGCTTGTCGCAGGCACTGAAAATGATATTGTGATAGGCAACTTCATCTTCATTTAATTTCTTAGCCTCGCCATGCGAAATATAATTACCATCCTGCTGGGTAAACGGGTTAAATATCAAACCTCTTTTAGTTTCGTAATTAAACAACAGCGAGTCGGATGTTATTGGCGAGTCTTTACCTTGTTTTGAAATTGGGCGGCCAATATAGCGGCCGGTTCTTTTGTCCTTAAGCCCGCTGGCATATATCAGATGATTTTTACGATCAATACGAATGTATTCAGCATCCAATTCAAAGTCGCCATAAGTTACACGGGCATTGCCTATACGGTAACTTACGCCGGTTTTTATATTATTAAAGCTTGAGTCGGCTACCTCTTTAATGTCAGGCTCCCCGTTTTTTGAAGTATCAGGCCCCGAACGCCTGTTTAATGTATCAAGTAATATACCTCTTTTTGAGGTGTCGCTGGTAAAATTTATACGGCCGGGGGCGTTTGTTTTTTTTGAGGTGTCTTTTTTTATAGTGTCGCCTGCAATAACTTTAGGTATCGTATCGTTTTTTCCGTTAGACGTTCTCTTAGATTTTTTTAATTTAGCGGTAATTCGCGGAAACTTATTGGTCGAGTCAAGTTGTATAATAGTATCCCTAATTGATTTAAATTTAGTAGCCTTACCCGTATGTGCAAAGGCCATTAGGTTAACTATTAATATAAGTGCAAACAGAAAAAATATGTTGGCGAATTTCAATTTTGATTATGAATAGTATTTTTGCAGATATAGTTAACAGCGTTCAAAAATAATGAAAAATAAAGCATTGAAAAGATTGATTTTTGGAATATTGGCATTACCGGTTTGCTTTTCGTTATTTTCTTTCACATTACCTCAAACAGAAAAAAGGGATACTCTTGTAAACAATGGTTTCAAACTTAGAACCGTTATTATTGATCCGGGGCACGGCGGTACACCTACCGGAACGGGCCATTTCTCGCATGGAGCATCGGGTTCTTTCTCTACCGAAAGAGGTGTAACGCTTGCCATCGGCCTAAAATTGCAGGCCGCAATAGAAAAAGAATTAGGAGGTGTAAAGGCGGTGCTTACCCGCACTACCGAAAATGATGTTTCGTGGGAGCGTCGTTCTGAAATAGCTAATGAAAACAAAGGCGATCTGTTTATATCGCTTCACTGCAACTCGTTGGCTGATAGGATAGTACGCAAGGTAGTTGGGCACAGGCATGGCAAAGCCATATATAAAAGTGTGCGTGTGCCTAACCGCTCAGGAAAAGGTGTATTAATGCTGGTTTATGGTACCTGGCGCGGCCGCGAAGAAGCAAACGCGATAAGTAAAACCCGGCTTGATGAAGGAGAAGAGGCTGAAGGTTCAGAAATGAACTCGGGGCTTGATCCGAACGACCCGGAATCGATTATCCTGATTAACCAGTATAAAAGTAAATTCAGGCAGCGCAGTATACATTTAGCCACTTTAATTAATAATGAGTTTACCGAAACCGACGGCCGCCCAAGCGAAGGCATACGCGAACAAGGCGTGTTAGTACTATGTCATAGCGCTATGCCTGCGGTGCTGGTTGAAACCGGTTATATCAATAATCCCGATGATGAAGAATACCTTAATTCTGACGCGGGACAAACAGAAATTGTTAATTCTATTATCCGCGCTTTAAAGAATTATAGGGCCGACGTAGAACAAGTGGCCAGATAATTGGTTATAAGAGGTGTGAATCCCGATAACCATAGGGATTAGATGTGAATATAGTGAGAAGGATGAGTGAGAAAATTTAAACAATTTCATGCCCAACAACTTTAATCTCCAAAACTAACATCACATATCTACTATATGAAAATATCGAACGAGACCAAAATAGGTGCACTTACTACCATTGTTATTGCTGTACTTATATTAGGCTATAGCTTTTTAAAAGGCAATGATGTATTCGCAGGTTCAAATAAATATTACGCGGTTTACGGCAGCGTCGACGGGCTTACGGTATCAAAGCCGGTATTGGTAAATGGCTTCCAGATTGGCCACGTATCAAAAATGCAACTGCATGAGGACGGCCGCACTACTGTTGAATTTAAAATCAAAACAGAGTACAACATCCCCATTAATACACTGGCAAAACTGGTAAGTACCGACTTGCTGGGCAGCAAAGCCATTGTATTTGTATTGGGCGACAGTAAGCAGTATGCCGAGAATAAAGACACCCTGCGCGCTGATATTCAGGGCAGTTTGGCCGAAAGCTTACAGCCAATACAAACCAAGGCCGAAAATTTGATGACCAAGCTGGACTCATCGCTGGCTGCCATTAATGCTATTTTAAATCCTAACTTTCAAAAGAACGTGGACCGCAGCTTTACCAGCATAGCTAACTCGCTGCAGACTTTAGAAGGTACCACCAAAAAGATCGATGCCCTGGTTGGCTCACAATCAACCCATATCAATGGTATATTAAGCAATGCCGAAACGGTATCTGCTAACCTGAAAGTTACCACAGCCGGCTTAAATAATGTAACCAATAATTTCCAAAAGTTCAGTGGCGACCTGGCAAACGGCCACATTCAACAAACCCTGGATAATGCTAATAAAGCTGTGTCTGATCTACAACAAACCATTGCTGCAATGAATAGCAATAAAGGTTCTATGGGTTTATTAATTAATGACGACAAGCTTTATAAGAACCTTCAGGCTGCATCTGACAACCTGAACCTGCTTTTTATCGACCTAAAAGAAAATCCGAAACGATATGTACACTTCTCGGTATTTGGGGGTGGTAAGAAGAATTAACCCTCCTGATACATTTCATTGCGAACGGTACGAGTGTGGCAAACGACGAACCTTGTCGTGCAGAGGTTGCCGCTAAGCTTATAATAACCTTGTATATAGTTAGTTACTAAACAAAAAAGGTCTTACCCTCAATAGCTAAACCGGTGTTGGGGAAAACACTTTTCGCCTCATCCAATAGCTCATCCAGCATTTTATAACGCGCAGAAAAATGGCCTATCAGCAAATTTTTAGCATTTGTTTTAACCGCAATTTCTGCGGCTTGTAATGCAGTGGTATGATGGGTTTCATTAGCCCGGTCGAGCATATTGTGCAGAAAGGTAGCCTCGTGATACAGCAAGTCGGCGTTTTTGATCTGATCGAAGTATCGCTCATCATATTTGGTATCAGAACAATAAACATAGATTTTAGGTTCGACTGAATCTGTAGTCAGCGTATCATTCTTATATACTTTGCCTTGATTGTCGGTGTAATCGGCCCCTTTTTTTAATGCCGTATAATATTCAACAGGTATGCCAACCCGTTCCAGTTCTTCTTTAATTAATTTGCGCAGACGTTTCTTTTCTTTAAACAAAAAGCCTGTACATTCTATGCGATGATCAAGCGGGATGGTCTCAACTATAACATCCTCATTATCTAAGATCACCTGCCGATTTTTTGGATCTGTCGGATAAAACAGAATCTCGTACTGTAACACCGTTTCCGAATATTTAAACTGCAGATCAATGATTTCTTTTAAATGTAATGGACCAAATAGCTTTAGGGCTTTTTTACGACCATTTAAATGAAGTGATGAAAGAAAACCTATAAGGCCAAGATAATGGTCGCCATGCAGGTGGCTGATAAAGATATGATCGATGCGGCTGCCTCTGACATCGAAGCGGAGCATTTGTTGCTGGGTGCCTTCGCCGCAATCAACCAGATACAGGCGCTCGTTGATATTAAGCACCTGCGATGTGGGATTTCTGTTATAAATGGGAGTAGCAGAACTGCTGCCTAAAATTGTTACCTCAAATCTCATATCGGGTAAACAATTAAGGTGCTATCTTGCTTCTTTTTTTAATTCCTTTTCTATTTCTTCCATGAAGATCAGGTCGATAGCTTCTTCAGTTGTGGGAACAACAGTTAACACGCTTTCTAATTGCGAGATAGTAACCAGCCGGGATACGGCATCATTTAACCCCGTAAGGATGAAAGAACCTGTAGCATTTTTACACAAACGATGACCGACCAATAAACTGCTTAAACCTGATGAATCAGCAAATTTAACCTGCGAAAGATCGAGAATTATATTTCGCTGACCTTCGGTATTCATCAAAATCAACTCAGACTTTAATTGTGGTGTAATCAAAGAGTTTAACTTAGACTCGTTAAGTTTAAGTAATATATATTTCTCGTGTTTGTCTACTGTAAACTTCATTTTTCTTCAATAATAATTTGTAACTGCTAATATATGCATTTATTCAACAAAAAAATTACAATACAGATAACGCATTTTTTATGGCAACTTCCACCCTGTCCAGAACATTTTCTGCAATAGGTTTGACAAATTTTTCTCCGGTGATCTGTTCGTAAAGCTCAATATATCTTTCTGATATTGATTCTACTTTTTGGGGCGTCATTTCGGGCACAGCCTGCCCTTCTTTACCCTGAAAATTATTCTCTATTAACCATTTACGAACAAACTCTTTAGACAGCTGCTTTTGTGCTTCATTATCAGCCTGACGTTTTTCGTACCCGTCGCTATAAAAATAGCGTGACGAATCAGGCGTATGGATCTCGTCGATCAGATAAATCTGGTCGCCTACTTTGCCAAACTCATACTTGGTATCTACCAAAATTAATCCTTGTTTAGCTGCTATCTCCGTACCGCGGGCAAACAGCTCGCGCGTATATTTTTCAAGTTGAGCATAGTCTTGAGATGATACAATACCTTTTGCAAGTATATCTTGTTTTGATATATCCTCATCATGCCCTACAGCCGCTTTGGTTGTCGGCGTGATGATAGGCTCAGGCAGTTTATCGTTCTCTTTTAAACCTTCGGGCAATGCTACGCCGCAAACCTGGCGCTTGCCTGCGGCATACTCGCGCGCAGCATGTCCGGCTAAGTAACCGCGAATTACCATCTCTACCTTAAACGGCTCGCAGATACGGCCAATAGTTACGCTCGGGTCAGGTACGCTCAAAACCCAGTTTGGAACAATATCAGCCGTAGCTTTCAGAAATTTGGCAGCTATTTGGTTTAGTACCTGCCCTTTATAAGGTATTGGCTCGGGCAACACCACATCAAATGCCGATATCCTGTCGCTCACAACCATTACCAGGTATTTGTTGTCAATAGTATAAACATCCCTAACCTTGCCTTTATAAAAACCGGTTTGACCAGGAAAATTAAAATGTGTTTCTTTTATTGCGTTCATTTTTGAGAGTCAGGAATCAAGAGTTAAGAATCAAGATACCTATATGATATCTGTACTTATAACCCTTAATTCAAGTTACTTTTAATATTTAAGAATCGGAGAGTTGAGAATCAAAAGACCGTTTTGGCTCTTGATTCTCACTCTTAAATCTACTGTATGTCTCCGTAAGCGGCTAATATTTTTCTTACTAATTTGTGTCGTACCACATCCTCACCGTTCAGGTAAACAATGTCAATGCCTTTTATATCGGTCAGGATGCGCAGCGCGGTATGTAAGCCCGATTGCTGTTTTTTTGGTAAATCTATCTGTGTAACGTCGCCCGTAACAATAAATTTAGCCGATGGCCCCATGCGGGTCAGGAACATCTTCAGCTGCATATCGGTGGCATTTTGGGCTTCGTCTAATATCACAAAGCAATTGTCCAGTGTACGGCCACGCATAAAAGCCAGCGGAGCAATCTCAATAGTACGATTCTCCAGATATACCTTCAGCTTTTCAGCCGGAATCATGTCATCCAACGCATCATACAAAGGGCGTAAATACGGATCGATCTTTTCCTTTAAATCGCCCGGCAAAAAGCCCAGGTTCTCCCCTGCCTCAACGGCCGGCCGGGTTAATATAATACGCTTGATCTCTTTATTTTTCAAAGAGCGAACGGCAAGTGCTACCGCGGTATAGGTTTTACCGGTACCTGCAGGGCCAATAGCAAACAAGATATCGCTTGTATTGATACCGTCTACCATTTTTCGCTGGTTAGCCGTACGGGCTTTAACCATCAAGCCGTTGGGTCCAAATACAATAACCTCGCCACTGGCAAACTTGTCGGCAGCAGGTTCTGTTGTCGGTGCAGAAGTATCAACTTTTGATCCCAGTATCATTTCCAGATCGGTAATGTTCAGATTTTCGTACTTCTCTATATGCTGAATGAGGTGTTTGAATTTTTCTTCAAAAACTATTAATTCGCGCTCGTCGCCCAGTACTTTCACTTCGCTGCCGCGGGCAACTATTTTAAGTTTTGGGTATTGTTTTTTGATGATCTCAAAATGATCGTTATTCGGCCCCCACAAAACCGCCGGATTTATATTTTCAATTGATAGTTTAAGCTCGTTCAATAGTAAATTTGATTATTTTGTTACCGATTTTTATGAATTAAAAATTGAATATTTGCAGCGTCTAACGCTTGTACAAGATTAGCAATAAATATTTAAAAAATTAATGGCAATAATAACTTTAACTACTGATTTGGGCGATAAAGATATTTATCAGGCTGCCCTTAAAGGAAGCATATTAAAGTTGTTGCCAACTGTAAATATTGTCGATATCACTAACTGTGTACCTGCCTACAATGTACAGCAAGCAGCCTTCATTTTAAAAAACAGTTTTCACTATTTTCCTGACGGAACGGTACACCTGATTGGTATTGATACCGTTTATAGCGATGATACCAAATATCTTGCCCTTCGCTACAAAAACCATTATTTTGTAGGTTCAGACAATGGCATATTCTCGCTGATGTTTAACCACGACCCCGACGAGATTGTGGAGATAAACATTATGCAGGATTTGAAGTTTTTACACTTTCCGCTGGCTGATATTTTTGTGAAAGCGGCGTGCCATCTGGCCCAGGGTAAAAAGTTGTCAGAAATAGGTTTGCCGGTAACAGGCATCGAGCATAAAATGAATTTGCAGCCGGTGATCGAGAAAAATGTGATCAAAGGCTCTGTGATTTATGTCGACTCTTTTCAAAATGTTATTACTAATATTACCAAAGAGTTTTTTAATAAGGTACAACAGGGCCGCAAGTTCACCTTGTATTTTAAACGTAACGAGACCATTAATCACCTGAGCTGGCATTACAGCGAGGTACCCGAGGGCGAAAAGCTTTGTTTATTCGGCATAAGCGACCATTTGGAGATTGCTATTAACAAAGGCAATGCGAGTGGCCTGCTGGGGCTTAATTTAGGCGATAGCGTTATTATTGACTTTGATTATCATTCATGAAGAAATTAATATCGTTCTGTTTACTGTGTTTTTTTTGTGTGAGTGCTTTTGCACAGTTCAAAGCCGATTCGATAGCTTATCAAAGGGAGCGCGCTAAAATTAACGCTATGCTGGCCGTACGCACCCAAAAATTTGGACGGTATGATCACAGCCTGAGCCAGCATACCGGCATCTTTGGGCTGCAAACTAAAAAAGACATCCGCCGTAGCAATGATATCCTGATGGATATTGTTAAAACCGACAATGACATTTACCGCGAACTAAAAATATTACTGGAGTATCGCACTTTTCAGCAAAACCAGGTTCAGGATCAATCTAAAGAGACTGAACGTACTGCTACTGAATCTATGTACACCATTACCCGGTTGCAGGATCAGCTGATAAAACTCAAACAACAAAACGAAGAGAACATAAAGCTGCAAGACAAGACGTCGCTTAACTTTAAGATCATTGTCTTTATATTGGTGATCATCATTTTGTTCCTGTTGAAAAACCAGATACGCCGCAAGGAGAAAAATCTTTAATGAAATTAACCATACACGGTGCTGCCCGCCAGGTCACGGGAAGCATGCATTTACTTGAAGTTGGCCAATATAAGATACTGATAGATTGCGGGCTCGATTATGAAAAGGATCGCAGCATACAATCAAATGAAGATTTTCCGTTTGACCCGGCTGCCATTGACCTGGTTGTGTTGACACATGCGCATATCGATCATTCAGGTAACATACCTACGCTGGTGCGTTTAGGCTACAACGGCCAGATACTCTGTACCCCGCCTACTGCCGACCTTACCGAGCTGTTACTGCTCGATTCGGTTAATATTTTTATGAGCAAGGCGCAAAAGGGACGCAAACATGGTAAAGGTAAGTTCAATACCAATGCCCAACCATTATACTTGCAAAAGCACGTTATGGATGCGGTGGACCGTTTTGTGACCATTGGTTTTAATAAACCATTCCGGGTTACCGGCGATATTGAGCTGACCTTTATACCGGTTGGCCACCTGCTCGGGGCAGCAGCAGCGGTTTTTAAGATTAATGACGATAGTGTTGAGAAAACTATCGCTTTTACCGGCGATATTGGCCGGAAGAATTACCCCGTATTAGATGACCCGCAGCCATTACCACCTGTTAATTTCCTGGTAACTGAGGCCACTTATGGCGGTCGCCTGCATACCAAAGATAAATCGGTAGAGGATACATTGGTGGAGATCATTGACACCTGCTGCGTGAAAGAGCAGGGCCGTTTAATTATCCCCGCGTTTAGTATCGGGCGGACACAATCGCTGGTCTACTCGTTGAATAAGATATTTAGCAGCGGACTGCTCCCACCTGTTAAGGTTTTTGTGGACAGCCCGATGGCGACCAGGGCTACAGAGATCTTCCGAAAACACCATAACCTGGTGAATGCCGAGGCGCAAGACTTTTATAAAGATCAAGGCGATGAGTTTGAGTTTGATAACCTGACCTATGTTGAAACTTTGCAGGACAGCCGGCAGGTATCCAATTATTATGAGCCTTGCATCATTATTTCGTCTGCAGGTATGCTGGAAGGCGGCCGGATACAGGATCAACTGTTTTATAATATTCAGAACTTCTATTGCACTATCCTGTTTATCGGCTATTGCGCTA
>DATCXS010000436.1:0-7441 GCA_036565645.1 Mucilaginibacter sp. | reverse complement strand
CTTGTTCAGATCTTCGCCAACGTTCGGTGAATGATGTGCCGTTCTCGACTGTGAAACTTAATGTGAGCCATTTTTTATCGTCGCTGAAATGGTAGTGGATCTTAACATCTTTGTCTTTAAATACAAAGTTCATCCCTTCTTTAACGTACAATGCTCTTTCTGTATAGTAATCGTTGTCGTTAACCTGGTATTTTCCGCTGTGTGATATAAACGTTTTTGAAGCATAGATCTGCAGATTAGTGAAGGTGTGGTCGGCGTTAAATATCTTAATGTAACGGGTAGACGAATGTTGTTGCCCAACATAAGCAGATTGGTCAAGCTCCCAACTGCCGTAAAATGCTTTTTCTTCAGATTGTGCAAATACACTTTCCGTGCAATAAAGAAAACACATTAGTAAAACAGAGACCTTTAGAATATTTTTCATTGGGATTAGGTTAATTGGTTTAATCAAATGTATGAAAAACAATAATATATCTCACCTGATCTAAGTTTTCAAGTTCGATCTGAAGTGTAGCAAGCATTCTGTTTGCAATACCGGTGTCGATAGGCTATCTTAGCTTAATGGGCCGTAAATACATTTTTGTACTTTGTATATTTTTATTTTCATACCGGTTATATGGTCAGACAAACCACGATAAGGTTTACTCAAAAACCAGACTTGGTATTTCGGGTACTACATTTACCATAAACAATAAGCCTGTGTTTCTTTATGGTATCAGCTATTACAGCGTGCTTGGTGCGCCCGATAATTTTATCCGGAAAGATCTTAAAGACATAAAAGGGTATAAATTTAACTGGATCCGTGTTTGGGTTAACTGGGTTGGTGCTGATACTGATATAAGCGCTGTGGACGATAACGGTTATCCGGTAGGTGCATATATGGATAAGCTGAAATGGCTGGTTGAACAGTGCGACCGAAAAGGTATTGTCGTGGATATAACACTTGCACACGGTAATAATAAAGATGGCCGGTCATTAAAAACATTCGATGCTCATCAGCGCGCGGTGAGGTCTGTCATATCGGCCTTACACGGCTATAGCAACTGGTACCTCGACCTGGCTAATGAGCGTAATGTGGGAGACGCCAGGTTTGTGAGTTTTGATGATCTGAAAAAGCTGCGCGAGGTCTGTAAACAGCTTGATCCCCATCTGTTGGTTACCGCATCCTCAGGCGGCGACATCGATAATAATGATCTGAAAGCTTATTTGCAAACGGTTAAGGTGGACTTTATCAGTCCACACCGGCCGAGAACGGCCGAATCTGCAACGCAAACTGCCGCAAAAACCCGCGAATATCTTGCGCAGATGAAAGTTTACGGAAAGGTAGTCCCGGTGCAGTATCAGGAGCCTTTTCGCCGTGGTTATACAGACTGGCAACCAGAGGTGAAGGACTACATTGCTGATATGGAGGGAGCAAAATCAGGCGGGGCAGCAGGCTGGTGCTTTCATAATGGCAGTGAAAGAACGACTAAGGATAATAAACCGAACGTTCTTTTGATATGCATGAGCAGCGGTTATTTGATCAATTGGACAAGGTGGAGTTATCGGCTATTAAAGCAATGGCAGGCAGGAAATAGTCAGAAGTTTCGAGTCGTTAGTTTTTCGCCCTGACTGGTGTCATTACCAGAGATGTTTGGAAGATCAAAAAAACTTTTAACTCAATAACGTGTGGAAAATATCTTGAAGTAAATAACAACGCCCGACCTTGCGGCCGGGCGTTTTAATCAGCAGCAAAGCTGTAAGCCGGGTTCTGTGTCGCCATTGTGGGGCGCTTTCTATCATTGATCTGGACCTGCCGTTGCCAACAGGCTCAAGCAACCTACCCATCCCTATGTCCCGATAAATCGGGACGGAAGCGAGCAGCTTCACATTCGGGACCTATTTGGTTTTTCAACTCCTGAGGTTTACCGCAATTCCGGTCGCCCGGAAAAGCCGTGAGCTCTTACCTCACATTTTCACCCTTACCCCGCGAAGGGCGGTATATTTTCTGTGGCACTTGCTGTCGCCGGCTGCCGGCGCCTTCCCGTTAGGAAGCAGGATGCTCTATGTTGCCCGGACTTTCCTCCGCTACGTTGCCGCAGCAGCGATAGAACGTTTTGCGGTTGTAAAGGTAGGATTTTTAGTCGGGAAATCTGAAAGTTGAAGTCTGAACCAATCGCTTTAAAAATCCGCCTATCGGCTTTTTGGCTAAAGCCTGTATGCTTGATGCTGTTTTTCCACCCATAAATGGGACGGCAATGAATTAAAAACGGTGTTAAATTGCATTTCAGTGCCGTTTGGCTTTAGCCGCCTTACGGGAAACAATAGGATGGCTTTAGCCGAAATTTTCCAAATCGGATTTTTAAAAGTGATTTCTCTGAAGTCTGACCATTCTATTTGCAATTCCCTTCCCAATATGTCATTGCTGTAAGGGACGACGAAGCAATTGCACACGTTTCGGCTGTCCTGCTTCCGTCCCGCGGTAACTATCGGGACGCACGCTTGTATGGCAATTGTTTAATTACAGCATTCCCGGCTTGCTTGCTTCCATCTCAAATACTGAATCAATCAGTAGTTCCTTACGCTTACCTGCAGCTACCGCTAATTCATCGCAGCGTTCATTTTCGGGGTGGCCGTTATGGCCGCGTACCCAGACAAATTTTACCTTGTGCAGCTTGCTGATCTCGAGGTAGCGCAGCCACAGGTCTTTGTTCTTTTTGTCTTTAAATCCTTTTTGCAGCCAACCGTATACCCAGCGCTTTTCTATGGCGTCGATCACGTATTTGGAGTCTGAAAAAATAGTGACATCCTCATTGGGTTTATTGAGGGCTTCCAGACCTTTTATTACAGCCAACAGTTCCATGCGGTTGTTGGTAGTCTTTCTAAACCCTTCTGACAGTTCTTTGTAATGCTGCCCCGAGCGCAATATCACACCATACCCACCCGGACCCGGGTTACCACTTGATGCACCGTCTGTGTAAATTTCGATCATACCCCCCAGCCCCCTGAAGGGGGAGCTTTTGAAGCGCTAAAATAGCAATTAAATCGATAAGCCCATCCGCTATTATTCCCCCTTCAGGGGGTTAGGGGGTTAACTTTTTGCTTTTTAAACGTATGGAATTACCTATCACCACTACGTCTGAAAAAGCCATAGTAAAGGCACCTAACATAGGGTTTAAGAAGCCAAGTGCCGCCACCGGGATAGCTATAACATTGTAAGCAAAGGCCCAGAATAGGTTTTGTTTGATAGTAAGCATGGTGTGTTTGCTGATCTGCAAAAATTTAACCACCGAGTGCAGGTCAGTATTTAACAAAATAACCCGTGCCGACTGGATAGCAATCTGGCTGGCATCGTTCATAGATACACCGACATCGGCTTTGGTAAGGGCAGGGGCATCGTTGATGCCGTCGCCTATCATTACCGTTTTACCTTTTTGTTTGTAGATGTCGATGACGGTCAATTTTTCGTCCGGTAGTTTTTCGCCATGTACCTCGTCAATACCAATGGCTTTGGCTACTTTGAGGCAGCGGTTTTCGCGGTCGCCGCTTAGCAATACCGGTACAACGCCCATAGCTTTTAACTGGGCGATGAGTGCAGATGCTTCCGGTTTGATAGTGTCGTCGATAGCTATCTGTGCCAGTAATGATTGATTTTTGTAAAGCGATAAATTAAAATTCCCATCGTTAACAGATTTACCATTACCCAGGAAATAGGTGTTGCCGTCGACATCCTCCGCACGCATACCCAAACCTTTTTCTTCGGATACTGCTTTTAAAATTACTTTATTTTGTGGCAGGCCCTTTAGTTCATGGACTAATGATTTTGCGATAGGGTGGTTTGAGCGTTCTTCGATAGCGACAATAACGCCGCGTACTTGTTCTATACTGGTATTGCCCTCAATTTTAATATCCCCGATGCTGAATTTGCCGGTGGTAAGCGTACCTGTTTTATCAAAAACTACATATTTGGTATCGGCAACTGCCTCAATGGTGTCGCCGCCTTTTATCAGGATGCCCCCTTTAGCTGCGCGACCCAGGCCCACCATAACCGCAGTAGGTGTAGCCAGCCCCATAGCGCAAGGGCAGGAGATCACCAACACGGCAATGGCGTTCATCAGTGATTGCTGCAAGCCTTTATCGCTTAAAAAGTAAGTTAATATAAAAGTTATCAGAGCTATCAAAATCACCGCAGGTACAAATATGGCGGCCACTTTATCGCCCAGCTTTTGTACCGGCGGCTTGGCGGCCTGTGCTTTTTTCATCAATTCGATGATCTGCGACAGTACCGTATTCGAGCCTGTTTTTGTGGCGATCATCCTGAAGTTACCCTGAGCTACAATTGTTCCGCCAATTACTTTGTCATATTTAGCTTTATCAACCGGGATGCTCTCGCCGGTAAGCATGGATTCATCAACCGAAGCATCGCCTTCCAGGATATCGCCGTCAACCGGCACCTTATCGCCATGATTGACGATCAGCGTATCGCCGGGTTTTACGTCGCGCGCACTGACCACTTCGATAGTGCCATCTATAATACGATTAGCATTTATCTGCTGGATTTTTATTAAGTCTTTTACTGCCGATGTAGTTTGATTTACCGAGCGCTTTTCGAACACATTACCTAACAGCACCAGGGTAATAATAGTAGCGCAGGTTTCGTAAAACTGGTATTGCCCGCCCAGGTTCTGCAGCGTACCTGCCAGGCTATAAACAAAAGCCGAGGTAGACCCGATAAAGATCAGCACATCCATATTAGGCATGCCGCCTTTTAGCGAGTGCCAGGCGCTTTTGCCAAAATGCAGACATCCCACAATAAAAACAGGCAAGCAAAGCAACAACTGAACCACCGGCATGTGCAGCACATGCCAGGGAAAAACCATGTGCAAAAGCAACGGAACGGTAAAAATAGCGCAGAACAAAAACTTATTCTCTACTTTCTCATAAAACTTTGGGGTATGTAGGGCAGGGTCGTCAATTACTTTAAAACCTAATTGCTCTATGCTTTTAATAATATCGGGTAGCTGTACGTTGTCGTCGTTGCTAAATTTTACCTCTTCGCCTGCAAAATCAACCAGTATATTATGCAGGCCCTTCTTTTCCAGTAATTTATGTATAGACAGGGCACAATTATTACAGTGCATCCCGGTTACGTTCAGTTCAATAAGTTGTTCTGTCATATATACAAAGCTACCTTATTATTTAGAGGCGTTCTAAATATTAGCGTAAGCAAATTGTAATTTTAAATTTTATGTTGATTTTAATACCCAAATTTATACATTTGCACTCCCAACACGGTAGATGTAGCTCAGTTGGTTAGAGCATCGGTTTGTGGTACCGAGGGTCGTGGGTTCGAGCCCCATCATTTACCCAAACGCCCTTCATTTTCATGAAGGGCGTTTTTTGTTTCAAAGGATTAGTTTACTTAGTAGTTACACTGCCCATTTTGGCATATTCCACATCATTAGGTTCCCATAATTCAATTTTGTTGCCCTCGGGGTCCATGAGGTGTACAAAATTACCATAGCTGGTTTTTTGTACGCTGTCCACAGGCAGTATGCCCCCCGCTTTCATTTGGGCCAAAAGCTGATCCAAGCCTTCTACCCGATAATTGATCATGAATTGCTTATCAGAGGGCTGAAAGTATTTGGTGGTTTCTTTAAAAGCGGCCCATGCTGTAAAACCTTTTTTTGTACTGTCCATGCCCTGGTGCCATTCGAACGTTGAACCGTATGCGGTCATGCGGATGCCCAGGTTTTTGCTGTACCAGGCTTTAAGCACCGCGGGGTCTTTGGCCTTAAAAAAAATACCGCCAATACCTGTCACACGCGGACCATTATTAACCGGCTTGGTTAACCTACTGAAACCATAACCCAACAGGAAGGCAGCGCAAAGCAGGCCGATTAGGATGAACTTTTTCATGATATGCATTTACTTAAAGATATGAAATAGATAAGTTGACTTGCAAATGTTAAGTACAACAGCCAATAAGTTTTAGTAACAAGCTTATTTCATTTAATAAATACCAATTGGTTTTCAGCGTATTTTTTGTTTCTTTACGTTGAAACAAAACACCAATTCGTAAAACTTTATTTTCATGATGAAAGCTAAACACTTATTGGCCCTTGCGGGGGTAATGGGTATGTTCTCGGCATCGTATGCAATCGATGGCCCGAAGCCTAAAAAAGCCCCAGCCAAAGAGCCGGTCGACTTTGTCAATCCAAATATTGGTAACATCAGCCATATGCTGGTGCCAACTTACCCAACAACGCATTTGCCTAACAGCATGATGCGCGTTTTCCCGGTACGTCACGATTATACAACTAACCGCATTGGCGGTTTGCCGTTAATTGTTACGCATCACCGTTCAGAGTCAAGTTTTAACTTTTACCCTTATCAGGGTAGCGAGAGCGGTATTAAACCAACCACCACGTTGAGCTACGATCAGGAGAAAATTACGCCCTACCGTTATAAGGAATACCTGGACGAAGCTAATATAGCCACAGACTTTGCGCCATCGCACCAAAGCGCGGTTTACAGCATTACGTTTGAAAAACCGGGCGCACCTTACCTTGTATTTAACTGCCGCCGTGGCGAGTTGAAAGCCAGCGGTAGTATTATTAGCGGACACCAGGATATTGGCAACCATACTTCTCTTTATATATATGCTGTAACCGATGTGGCGCCGTCAAAAGTGGGTACAGCTACCCGCAGTGGCGGTGTTAACTGGAACGGGCCGGTATCGGCATCATTAGTGGTGTCGTACCCCGCGGGTACAAAAAAGATCGGTATGCGCTATGGCGTATCGTTAATTAGCGAAGAGCAGGCAAAGAAAAACCTGAACCGTGAGATCCGTAATTTTGATGTAAATGCCGTAGCCGCAGCAGGCCGTAAAGTATGGAACGAGGCTTTGGGCAAAATTGCTGTTTCGGGAGCTAATGATAATACTACTACCGTATTTTATACCTCACTATACCGTACTTATGAGCGCCCGATCGTGATCAGTGAGGATGGTCGTTATTTCAGCGCATCTGATGGTAAAGTTCACAGCGACGAAGGTCATCCGTTCTCGACTGACGACTGGACCTGGGATACTTACCGCGCTGCGCATCCATTACGCATATTGATCAACAAACAAGGTGAAAATGATATTCTGAACTCTTACGTCCTGATGTCTGAGCAAACCGGCAAAGGCTGGTTCCCCACTTTCCCTGGCGTTAGCGGCGACGACCATGCTATGAACTCAAATCACGGTATTGCCATGGTTGCTGATGCCTACGCCAAAGGTTTGAGAGGATTTGATCTGGCCCGTGCTTATGCGGCTTGTAAGGCATCTGTTGAAACAAAATCTTTGCTGCCGTGGTCATATACGCCATCAGGCGAACTGGATAACTTCTATAAAAAGAATGGTTATATACCAGCTTTGAAACCGGGCGAGAAAGAAACAGTAGCCAACGTAACCGGC
>DATCXS010000245.1:0-11249 GCA_036565645.1 Mucilaginibacter sp. | reverse complement strand
GGGGGGGGGGACAAAATTATCCTATCACTATGACAAAATACAGTCCTATTACCTTTAAATCCTTTCTTATTGTCGTTATGGTTGGGTTAGCCCCTTTTGCAGCGAATGCGCAACAAGAATTAGCTGCCAGTTTTGAGCGTTTTCATGACGCCGGCCAAACTGTATCGCTGCCTGCCATGAGCTTGAAAAACAGGGCAGAGAAGCAACAACTACTCGATTTTTTAAAACAACTCCACCTACCCGACGTACCTTATAATGAACCGGCCGATCAGCAATGGAATAAGCTGGCAGGGCTATTTACCAGGCTCAGGCTTTATCCATTGGCCATGAAGTGTTTTTTAAAGACCCTTACGCCCGATAGCCTGGCAAGGAATATCCCCGTAACCGACGACGATCAGTTCAATATTGAAAGGCGGCTAAAACGCTTTCGTACAAAAAAGAAACGCTCAAAAGAGATGGTTGTAAAAGTTGACCAAATTGTTGAAACCTTTCACGATGACAAACCCGCCCTGGCCTATGCCATGATCTTGCATGTTAAACAACCTTTGCGGGGCACACCCAAAGTACATAACCTGGTCTATACCGGCCACACTTTTATAACGCTGATAAAATTTAACAAAGATTCATCTTACGCCGTGTTATCATTCGGTTTTGGCCCCCATAAAGACAACCTGTTGTCAGCTACCCCGCTTATGCCTTCAACATCTTCAAAATTTACGGATGACGGCAGCCACGACTGGGATGAAGTAGTTGGCAAATTTATCTCAAAGCGCAGGTTCGAAAAAATATTGGAGCTGACCCGGCAATACGATGGGCTGAATTATCATTTAAGCACTAATAACTGCACAGACTTTGGGTTAAAGGCGGCCGAAATGGCGGGGCTTAAAATACGCGATACTAAAAGCTCCTGGCTATTGGGCGGTGGCAATAATCCAGGCGCTACAGGAGAGAGTATCCTTTTGGGAAAATTTACGAACACCGACACAGGAAACCTGGACCGGTTATATATTGATACAACCCGTAACACTTTAATAAAAAGGCTTTTGAATTAACCGGACAAATCCTGCAATTAAACAGAACCGGTCCGGCTTTTGAATATTAGCTGCCGATATTTCGGGTGGCTTGTTATCTCAAGTCAAACCTATCCAGGTCCATGACTTTAGCCCAGGCAGTAGCAAAATCCTTTACAAATTTTTCCTGACCGTCGGCGCTTCCATATACTTCGGCAATAGCTCTCAGTTCAGCATTCGAGCCGAATACCAGGTCGGCGCGGGTCGCGGTCCATTTTGGCTGGCCGGTAGTGCGGTCGGTGCCCTGATAAAGCTCGCGGTCTGCTCCGGCGGCTTTCCAGGCGGTGTTCATGTCTAACAAGTTCACAAAGAAATCATTGGTCAGTTGTCCGGCGCGCGAGGTGAATACACCGTGTTTTGAACCGTCAAAGTTGGTATCCAGTACGCGCAAGCCGCCTATCAGTACGGTCAGTTCGGGCGGAGTAAGCGTGAGCAGGCTGGCTTTGTCAATCAGCAATTCTTCAGTTGATACCTGAACTTTTGGTTTGCGGTAGTTGCAAAAACCATCGGCAACAGGCTCCAGGTAACCAAATGATTCTACATCGGTCTGCTCCTGCGAGGCATCCATACGGCCGGGCGAAAATGGGACCGTTACAGAATGGCCCGCGTCTCTGGCTGCTTTTTCGATGCCTGCATTTCCTGCAAGTATGATTAAATCTGCCAATGATACCCTTTTATTACCCGATTGTGACCCGTTAAACTCCTTTTGAATACCCTCAAGTATACTCAATACTCCCTGAAGTTGCCTTGGATTATTAACCTGCCAATAACGCTGCGGAGCCAAACGGATGCGGGCGCCATTGGCACCACCGCGTTTATCTGATCCGCGGAAAGTTGAGGCCGATGCCCAAGCGGTTGAAACCACTTGGGCGACACTTAATCCTGACGCCAGGATCTTTGCCTTCAGGCTTTGAGCATCACCTTCACTTATTACCTCATGATCAAGCTCAGGGATCGGGTCCTGCCATACCAATACCTCAGCGGGCACATCGGCTCCCAGATAACGGGATCGCGGCCCCATATCGCGATGCGTCAATTTAAACCAGGCACGGGCAAAGGCATCTGCAAACGCATCCGGATCATTCAGGAAACGTCTTGATATCTTTTCATACGCCGGATCAAACCTTAAGGAAAGGTCGGTGGTCAACATACGTGGTTTGTGTTTTTTTGCACTATCGAAAGCGTCAGGAATAAACTCGCCTGCATCCTTAGCTATCCATTGGTGTGCACCGCCGGGGCTTTTGGTCAACTCCCACTCAAAACCAAACAGGTTCTCAAAAAAGCTATTGCTCCACTGGGTTGGTGTTTTCGACCAGATAACTTCCAGTCCGCTGGTAATGGTGTCGCCGCCTTTTCCTGATCCGTAACTATTATGCCAGCCTAAGCCTTGCGCGTCCATATCAGTAGCCTGAGGTTCTTTGCCGACATGGTCGGCAGTAGCGGCACCGTGAGTTTTTCCGAAGCTGTGACCACCCGCTATCAGGGCGACGGTTTCTTCATCATCCATCGCCATACGGCCAAAAGTATCGCGGATATCTTTAGCAGCCATTATCGGGTCGGGGTTGCCATCAGGCCCTTCCGGGTTTACATAGATCAGGCCCATTTGTACGGCAGCCAGTGGTTTTTCCAGATTGCGTGTATGAATGTCACCATCAGCATCGTCGTCAGATACCAACACACCATGACCTTCAACCACACCCGGCGAGCCATGCGCATAACGCAGATCGCCGCCCAGCCAGGTATTTTCAGATCCCCAGTAAATTGATTCATCAGCTTCCCAGGCATCCTCACGTCCCCCGGCGAAACCAAAGGTCTTAAAGCCCATTGATTCAAGCGCCACGTTGCCGGCCAAGATCAATAAATCGCCCCATGAAATTTTACGACCATATTTTTGTTTGATAGGCCAAAGCAGCCTGCGAGCCTTGTCTAAGCTTACATTGTCGGGCCAGCTGTTTAATGGCGCAAAACGCTGTAAACCTTGCCCGCCGCCGCCGCGGCCATCGGTTATGCGGTAAGTACCGGCACTGTGCCAGGCCATGCGGACAAACAAACCACCATAATGACCAAAATCTGCCGGCCACCAATCCTGCGAATCGGTCATGAGTACATGCAGGTCGCTTTTTACGGCTTCTAGGTCAAGACTTTTAAATTCCTCGGCATAATTAAAACCTTTTTCCATGGGGTTTGACAATGCCGAATGCTGACGCAGGATATTTAATTTTAAGTTATTTGGCCACCAATCGTGATTGCGGGTGCCGCCACCGCCTGTATTGTGCTTCATGCTGCCGTTATGAAACGGGCATTGGCTGATATCATTTGAATCTTTTTCCATAGCATTAAGTTTATATTGAATGGGTTTACGGGCGCCCGGATAGAGCGTCTTTAAATAAAGTTAAGACATCTGCAAAATAGTTCATAATCATTTAGTTCTATAAGCAATAGTTAAAAACTATAAATATCCTTCGTTAATATAGGTTAATCGAATTGCTTAATCTGTACCAAATTGAATAATGCGATTATGCTCTGCTATCTGTTATGGTAATGAGCATGCTTTAACGAAGGAATATATCGGAAACTTTATCTGATGATGGCTACCCATCCTGTAGTCGGGGTGTCGCCATTTTTAAGATCGATAACATAATAATAGGTGCCAACCGGTAAATCGACATCGTTAAGTTTACCGTCCCAGGGCACGGCGTAACTCATTGAATAAAAAACAGGAATTCCGTACCGGCTATAAATTTGGACTACACTATTAGGAAAGCCATCAATGTTTTTAATCGCCCAGGTATCGTTCAAACCATCGCCGTTGGGCGTAAAAGCGTTGCTTATGGCAATGCTTATGGGTTGGGGTTTAACAGTCATTATACCATCTGCATAGGTAATGGTATAATTGGCCGATAGCGCCCCGGTAGCAGTTATGGGGTACTGGCCCGGCGGAGATTCTAAAACGGCAGTGGTGCTTAAAACCGGCTGAGTTGTCAGTACCGACGGTTCTTCGTCGTTTACAAAACCATTGTAATTAACGGTAAGTGCAGGGTTGGGTGTGCCGGTTATCTTGCTCTTATTGTCGGCAGTTATGGTTAGCGGGGCCGGCGCTATTGTATTATTATTGTCGACACTGATCTTGTTATCTGGTGTTCCGGTACTGCTTAGTATAATATCGCCTGGATAAGTACCCGCGGAGGTGGTTTTTGCTAACCGGATATAAACTGTAGTCGGCGGGATAGTTCCGGCCGAACCAACGCTGATCGTCTTGCTGAATGTTATATTGTCTGCACTTACTTCAAAACCGGGAGGCGGAGTTACGGTTATACCAGCCTTTAAGTTATCGCCCGAAACCGTAAATGTACCCGACGTGGAAGGCGTGCCATAAACCGTACTTAACTGTGGCAAATTGCCCGAAACATTAATAATACCCGGCGATGCGGGCATAACCGTTATGGTAAATATAACCGGTAATCCGTTACAACCTGTAGGGTTGGCAGGCGTTGCGGTAATAGTTGCGGTGAGCGGCGTAGTGCCGTTGTTTACGGGTTTAAATGAAGGTATACTACCCGATCCGGAGGCTGGCAGGCCGATAGCTGTATTATCGTTTGTCCAGGTAACAGCAGTGGCAGTACCGGCAAAGTTTATAGCACTGGTGAGTGTATCTGCCATCAATGTTTTATTGGGGACCGAATTAATATTGCCGGGCAGGTTGATGGTGCCGTTAACCGTTACATTTTGATTATAGGACCCCGATTGAACACGGATTGCCCCATTTAAAGGGCCACCGGTGGCAGTAGCGGCCGAACGCACGTAAATAGTAGTATTATATACCGTACCGGCTGTAGGAATTATGGTGACATTATTACTGTAAGCATTTGCCGGCATAATTGATATCTCAAAACCAGGTGGCGATGTAACATCGATATTACCGGTTAAATTACTACCCGATATTGTGAATTGCTGAATGTCAGGACTTGCCGATGCAGTACCCATGCAAGCTGTGATATTGCCGGTTACCGTACTGATGTTAAATACAGGCGCAGTTGTTGCAGCGGCGGGTACCCTTATAGTAAAATGGACAGGCACACCATTGCAACCCGTAGGATTGGCGGGTGTAACGGTTATATTCGAGATAATATCGTTAGCGGTGCTATTTACGGGTGTAAATGACGATATATTACCAGATCCGGAGGCTGACAGGCCAATAGCCGTGTTGTCGTTAGTCCAGGTGACAGCCGTGAAAGTACCGGCAAAGTTTATAGCACCTGTAGATACGCCCGCAACAAATGTTTTATTAGGGACCGTGTTGACGTTGCCGGGCAGATATATCGTTCCTGCAACAGCCACATTTTGGGAGTAGGCCCCCGATTGAATATGCACCGTACCATTTAATGGCCCACCCAGAGCAACGGCTGCCGAACGCACATAAATGGTTGTGTTTACGGCACCTCCTGCAGGTATTAGGGTAATACTGTTGCTGTAACCGGTACCTGATGCTAATGATATTTCGAAAAAATTAGAAGTAGGCGTTAAAACAACATTGTTGATTAAATCAGCTCCGGACAGCGTAAATTGTTGAATGTCAGGGCTGACCGATGCTACTCCCATGCAAGCTATTATTGTGCCCGTTGGCGTCCCGGCATTAATATCAGGTGTGGGCACTCCTGCCGGTGCTACTGCAATGTTAAAATGCATAGCTGCGCCATTACACCCGTTAGTATTTATAGGAATAACTGTGATGTGTGTTATGATGGGCGTATTACCGGTATTAATAGCGGTAAACTGCGGAATAGTGTTGGTGCCCCCGGGTATAGTACCTATTGCCGGATTATCAATCACCCAACTATAAGAAGCTGCCGTACCTGTAAAAGTTATTGCAGGAACCGTCTGACCCGGAAAATAAGAGACGTTGCCTACCTGATTTACTGTGGGGACTGTTTTAACCGTACCCGAAACTGCTGCATTTTGCGTAGTAGCTCCCCCCGAACTTAATGTAACGTTGCCCGAAATATTACCCGGTGCGGCGCTCGCCGCGGCTCTGACATATATAACTGATGAAGCGCTACCCGGCGAGCCGGGAATTGACGGAACACCAAAAGTATTGGTATACCCCAAAACCGGATCAAGAGATATTTCAAAACCGGCAGGAGCTGTTGCCGTGAGTATATTGGTCAAAGCGCTGGCGGTAACCGTAAATTGCTGGATACTTGGGTCGGCAGATGCGGTACCTGCACAGGTAGTGATGGTGCCGGTAACGGGGCCAATAGTAACTGTAGATGTGGTTGCAACTTGCGTAAACACCCAGGCAGAGCCATAGTGGCTATCGTCACTAGGGCCTCCTGCTATGGCGGTATTGCCGTCGGCACTTAAACTAACGCCATTTCCCTGACTTGCATAAGCTGTAAAACCAGCGCCCACCAATTTATTACCCAATTGTGTCCAGACACTTCCGGTACGGGTAAAGATCCAGGAAGCTCCGATGTCCGCATTGTCAGCATATCCGCCCAATAAAGCGGTATTGCCATCATTACTTAAACTGAGTGATGAGCCTAAAAACGTTTGATTTGCACCACTGTCATTAGCTACTAATTTATTGCCTTGCTGGGTCCAAACAGAGCCACTGCGGATAAAACCATAAGCCGCGTTTTCGCCATAGGAGCCAATTAATGCGGTGTTTCCATCTCCGCTTAAAGCAACAGCACATCCAAAGTGTGATGATGTGGAGAGGCCAGTAGCAGTGATCTTGCTGCCCTGTTGTGTCCAGGTACCGCCGCTACGGGTAAAAACCCATGCGGCACCGACTCCGTAAGCGTCATTATCGCCCCCAATCAATGCGGTGTTACCATCGGCGCTTAAGCTTACTGACTTGCCAACCATGGCATATGGCCCTCCCGTTGTCGACGGCATAGCATCGCTACAAGTAATTGCGGCTTCCTTGTTCCAGTTTGTCCCTGTATAATACCATACCTCGGCCGAGTTGTCGTAAAAGTTGCCGATAAGAGCCGTATTACCATCGGCGCTTAAACTAACCGCCGTGCCTATTTGCTGATTGGGTGCCCCCAGTATGCGTTTCTGTTGGTTCCAATTGCCTGCCGAATAACGGTATATCCAAACACTGCCATGCAGATTGTCATAATACCCGCCTACAATTACTGTTTTTCCGTCGGCACTAATAGCTACTGCATTACCTTGATGCGGCAAGTATGGGCTTGCATCCGGGGTACCCACTAACCTGGCTTCCTGTGTCCAGGTGGTGCCTGCACGTCTGGATATATAAACTGCGCCGATATTATTGTTGTCGTGGGGAGCACCAATCACTGCGACATTTCCATCAGCGCTTATACCAACAGAGGTCCCGAATTCCGCCGGGCCTAAACCGCCCGTAGCGTACAATTTGTTACCCTGCTGCACAAAAATCTGTGCCTTGACAACGCCGGCTAACAGTATTAGAAATGCAGCGAAAACGGCACGTTGTAAAAATCTTTTCATGCAGTAACCAAAAGTAAATCAGGCTACTAATATAATTATATCTGTCAATTATCTAATAACGCGAGGAGATTTATGCTTTACATCAGGTAACTAAGCCCAGGCATTGCGCAGAAAGCGCAGCCAGTTGCCATGCATCATATTCTCAATATCGTGAGCAATGTAGCCGCGCCTGGCTAACAGCGCCGGTATGTTTTGCAGATCGGCAATAGTTTCCAGATCATAAGGGCATTGCTCGCGGCCGAAGGCGCCATCCAGGTCAGAGCCTATGCCTACATGGCGGGTATTTCCGGCTATCTGGCAAATATGGTCGATATGGTCAATCATTACTTCCAGGTTACAGTTCATACCTTTGGGCGTCGAGACACCCCGTACCCAATTGGGCACCATCATCCAGGCATCAAGCGCGGCACCTATTACTGCTCCGCGATCTATCAGGGCTTTGATCTGTTCGTCGCTGTATTGGCGGTTGTGGTTTACTAACGCCCTGCAGTTATTATGGCTGGCCCAAACGTTGCCATTAAAGTGGTCGAGCGCCTCCCAAAAGCTATCGTCACACAAATGGGTAGCATCTAAGATGATGTTCAGCCGCTCCATTTCTTTCAGCAACTCATGCCCTTTCGCCCCCATAAAGCCGGTGGCATCTGTGCCCTGGGCATACCTGCCCGGCCCGTAATGCGCCGGACCGACAGCACGCAGGCCATATTGATAAGCGCGTTCCAGATGTCCAACGGTAATCAGCGAGTCGGCACCTTCTAAACTTAGCATGTAGCCTATTGGTTTTTGCGTATTATCATCAGTCCCGGCCCAAACTTTTAAATGGTTTTCAAGGGATGTAAGGTCATGTATCCGGGTCATCTCCCCGGCTTCTTCCATAGCTTTGTACCAAGCCAATTGGCCCTGTGTTTGCGCCCATGCCTGTTCGGGCGAGTGCCAGCCGGGCAGGGAGTTGTCGGGAGCGACATAGCGGGCTATCTGCGTAGCTACTACCAAGCCTATGTTGCCGCGACGCAATTCGGGCAGAGCTACTACGGCTTTGGCGCGGTCGGGTTTATCATCCAGGCCAAGCTCGCGGGCATTGATAGCGGCAACTGGCCGGGTCAGATCGCGGTTCCATTCCAGCGCGTTCATACTTAGGTCGAGGTGGGCGTCGATGATAAACATAGTTTAGACATTGATCTTGCGGTCGCGGGCAATGTTTCGCCAATCGCCGCTTATTTGATTATTTTGAATAGTGATGGCGCGCTCGTACAGCGCAACCGTTGGGCAGATATGATGCGGGACGCCGTAAAGTACGTCGCCCACTTTGTAGTTATGGTTGACACCGGCTTCGAGCACCAAATGTTCTTCGCTATGGCTAACCGGCTTTAATTGCGGTGCGTTCAGGAAGGTCACCCGCTTATCCAGCACATTCTCTGAAGCAATGGATTTATGTCCTAAATCGACACAGATCTTGCTATCATCCGGCAAGGAAACTACCCTCGCAACAACCAATGCTGCCGGTAAAAACTGCTGCTCGTGTAAAGCCATTGCGTAACCGCTATCCCAATAAATAAAGGTACCGGGGCTGCATTCTATATTCTTACGTTGAGCATGTATCGGGAAAGTTGGCGATCCGCCGGCTATTACGATGGGATCGATACCTGACGCGTGCAGCTCCGCAATCAAATCCTCAACCGGCTTAAAGGCAGCATCACATTGTTGTTTGCGGATGCTCAGGTCCTCGTCATGAATATGGCCGTCATAGATATGCAAGCCGGCAACTTTTATAGCTTGCAGCAGTTCACATCGTTCATACAAAACAAAGGCGCGCTGCGGGGCTATGCCCGAGCGGTTCATGCCGACGTTTAAATCGATATAAACGTCCAGGCTTATTTGTTCTGCTAACGCGATCTGATCTATTGCACTGGCTGCTTCATAATTGTCTATCAGGCAGCTAAACCGTGTATCCCGATATTGTTTGATCAGCGCAACCAGCCGTTTTATTTTGGGGCCGATAGGTTGATATGCCAGCAGCACGTCAGGCGTTTTGCAGAGGGCCAGCATTTCGGCTTCGGCAATGGTGGCACATTTGAATTTGCGGATGCCGGCATCCAGGCATAATTGCGTAGCCTCTTTACATTTATGCGTTTTGACATGCGGCCTTAAACGGTCGGCGCTGTCAATAGCCCTTACCAGCGCGGCAATGTTTTGCTTTACCCTGCCGGGATACACCACCAACGCCGGGGTGTCCAGCGCGTCAATGTCTGCTATATTGAACCAGTTGGCCATATCTTTATTATTCTGCCAGTTCAAACAGGGCTTCAATCTCCACGGGGATATTGTCAGGCAATGAGCCAAAGCCTACTGCGCTGCGCACACCGACGCCATTCTCCGGCCCCCAAACCTGTGCAAACAATTCGCTGCAGCCGTTGATGATGTAGGGGTGCTTTTCAAAATCGGGCGTACAGTTTACCATGCCCAGCACTTTGATCACACGCTTTACTTTATTCAGGCTGCCCAGGTTAGTTTTGATGGTAGACAGGATAGCCAGGCCAACCTGCCTTGCGGCCAGTTTACCCTGCTCCATATCCATGTCACGGCCAATGCGGCCGATGATCAGACTTTTATCGTCCTGCACCGTGCCGTGGCCCGATACGTAAAGGTATTTACCGTCTATCAGGTAAGGTTTATAAACGCCTACCGGCGCAGGGGCCGGGGGCAGGTTAAAACCGGTTTGTGCGAAGTTTTCGTCTGGTGTATTCATGTTGGGTTATTTGTTGATTGCCGCTTTATCGGCAGCAAATGCGAAGTTAGTTATTTTGGATAGAGCCGGATTGGTTTATTTGTTATCCGTTAGGTTTAGCAGCGCGGATGGGACTCACCCCGCCGCCGCTTCGCTGGGGCGACCCTCTCTTCGCCTGCGGCGGAAAAGAGGGTTACGTGATCCACGTGAGTGTGTATCACTTTGGATCAGTTGAAAAACGCAATATCTTGACAATAAGGTGATTAATAATTTTAGTGGTGGAAAGTGGATCACTTTGGATCAGGTTTTATGACTTTTAAGTTAGTTTTTGGATCATTGATTTTCTGACTTTTAGTAAGTCAGTTAGTCCGGATTTATAATCCCGGACTTCGTTTGTGGGGATTTGTAATCCCCTGTACGCGGATTGCAAATCCGCTGTCTATTAAGTCCGGGATTATAAATCCGGACTAACATCGATATTTCGCTATCGCTCAATATGACAAGCGTGTTGCCAATGACAAGTCTATAATTCGCTTGTCATCCTGAACATTGTGAAGGATCTTATACGAGCGATGAGCATTTACATATAAGATATTTCGCTATTGCTCAATATGACAAGCGTGTTGCCAATGACAAGTATATAACCTGCTGATTATCAATTGTATTTTTTCGTGTCATTTTCAATGCGATTGTTGTGCGCAAATAAATTTATTCAGGATTGACTCCCGCCTCTTATCATCGTAAAAATATTTTTTAAAATGAATCAACTTAAATCTTTCGAACACGACTAATTATAAATCCGGACTAACATCGGTATCTAACCGGTTAACATCTTAAATGCAAAAAGCCTTAAATCTTTTCGACTTAAGGCTTTTGACTTGAAATGTAGCGGGGAGCAGGATCGAACTGCCGACCTTAGGGTTATGAATCCTACGCTCTAACCATCTGAGCTATCCCGCCAATTGAATGGGGTGCAA
>DATCXS010000091.1:0-2774 GCA_036565645.1 Mucilaginibacter sp. | reverse complement strand
GCTGTTCGCGCAATTTCTCTTTAGCACGAAACAGGCGTTTGTTAACGGTTTCTTTATTAGATAAAAAAGCATCCGCAATTTCATCAATACCAAAACCGCAAAGGATGCGCAGCGCCAGCCCGATCTGCGCTTCGACAGGGATTGTAGGCTGGCAAATGGCAAACATCATTTGCAGCTGGCTGTCGTTGATGTTAGCTTCTGATAGGTCAATGTTTAGTTCATCGCTCTGCGCTGTTTCTGTTTTTAAATGCTGACTTACCTTTTGATCAAATACCGCGTTATGCTTCAGGTAATCCTTTGCTTTATTTTTGGCCACGGTGTATAGCCAGGCTGCGGGGTTAACGGGCATCTTACCATCGGCCCAGGTTTCTGAAGCCAGCAAAAAAGTATCACTGGCTATGTCTTCGGCAACCTGGATATGCTCAAAACCAAACAGTCGTGCTAATACAGCAACGATCTTGCGGTATTCGGTACGGTATAAATGAGGTAAGATTTGAGTATTTTGCATAATAAAAGAACATCTTCTGATACGCTCAAAAATTAGGGCGCTCCATTACTTTTCAAGCCCTTCTTTAATATAGCTACTCCCGCCCTTGTTAGTGTTGTCATTAGCAAGCATCGGATGACATCATTTTGCAAGTGGAAACTTAGAAACCCCTCTCCTTTGGAGAGGGGCAGGGGTAAGGTCTTAACGGTCCATAGTCACAATTTGTCTTACTTCGACGCTGCCGCCGCTGGCAAGGATTGGGCAGTCTTTTGATAGCTCGGCAGCCTCATCCAGCGACGAAGCACGAACAACAATATAACCGCCAATAGCTTCTTTAACTTCAACGTATGGTCCGTCGGTAACAATGGCGCCGGGTTTTACTACGCGGCCGTTGGTATCCAGGCGATTGCCACTGTCGGCCAGTTTATTTTGGGCTGCCAGGCCGCCCATCCAATCCAGCCAGGGTTTGGTTACTTCTTTTAACTGTTCTGGAGTAAATTTCAGGTCAACACTTTCGTCGCGTCTGAAAATCAATAAGAAATCGTTCATTTTAGTATTGTTTAATGGTTTAAAAACTAATGACGACCCGCCTGTAAAGAATTGGACAAGTCTATCAAATGTTTTTTAAACGGATAAAATGAAGGTATGAAAAATTAGGCGCTTTGGTTAAAGCATTAAAAGCATCAACCTGGTGGCCATGACGGTAAGTTTCAAAAAATCAGTGATCCAAAAAATGACTTAAAAGTCATAAAAAAGTGATCCAAAGTGATCCGCTTTTGGTGGGTTTGTATTTTAATTATTTGATTTTCAATAAGTTGAATTTTTAAAGTGATCCAGAGTGATACACACTCGCACGTGGATCAGCATGCAGGCTGCGCATTAAGAATGGAAAAAGGATGGAGGGCGATATTTACTTCAAAATTCGGCGTTCAATATTCAGTGTTCGATATTAAAGCCATTGCAGCCCGGCCCGCAGGGAACCGACCCAATATAACAAGCTTATTATTACCTTTGCTGCGTGAATATGGATACTTTGAATACCGGGCCGTTAAAGAACAAGGCGTTTGACTTTGCCGGGGGCGAGTTGCTGCTGGTGAACAAACCTTACCAATGGACAAGTTTTGACGTAGTAGGTAAGTTGCGCAATTCGTTCAAACCGCTGAAGCTAAAGGTGGGCCATGCCGGGACGCTTGACCCGCTGGCTACGGGTTTACTGATTATCTGCACCGGTAAGATGACCAAGCAGATAGACACTTTCCAGGCCGAAGAAAAGGAGTATACCGGTACCATGATCCTAGGTGCCACCACGCCGTCGTATGACATGGAGACGGCGGTCGATAAAACCTTCGGCATAAGCAACCTTACCGGCGGGCAGATCCATAATGCATGTAGCCGGTTTATCGGCAACATACAGCAATACCCACCGGCACACTCGGCCATAAAAGTTGGCGGCGAACGTCTGTATGAAAAGGCCCGTCGCGGCGAGGAGATTGAACTGAAATTACGCAATGTAACCATCACCGCATTTGAAATTACCCGTATTGCCTTGCCCGAGGTTGACTTTAGGGTAGTGTGCAGCAAGGGTACATACATCCGCTCGTTGGTAAATGATTTTGGCGGCGCCCTCAATAACGGTGCTTACCTGTCCAAACTAACCCGCACCCGCAGTGGTAACTTTAAACTGGCCGATGCCTGGGAAGTGATGGATCTGGTGGCAGTAATAAAAGCAAAAAGCCCGCAGCCAAAGGCTGAAAGCGTATAACAGATATTTATAAAGAGCTTAGCTTTACGCTTTTTGCTCTCAGCTTAATAAAGATGAAGATCTACCATCATATTGATGATTTTAAACCTGTTAAAAATGCCGTGGTTACTATCGGCACGTTTGACGGGGTGCACCTGGGCCACCGTAAGATCATATCGCGTATCAAAGAGCTGGCTGACGCCTGTGGCGGCGAGACGGTGATCCTGACTTTTTTCCCGCATCCGCGGATGATATTGCATCCGGAGGATGACAGCATCAAGCTGATCAATACCATAAATGAAAAAGCCGGACTGCTGGAGCAACTGGGCGTCGACCACCTGATCATCACCCCGTTCTCGCGCGATTTCTCGAACCAAAGCCCGGAGGATTATATCCGCGATGTATTGGTCAATAAAATAGGGACCAAAAAGATGGTGATTGGTTATGACCACCGTTTCGGCAAAGACCGCCGTGGTGGCCTGGATGATCTGCTGCGTTTGTCGCCGGTTTATGGTTTTGAGGTGATTGAGATACCCGAGCAGGGTA
>DATCXS010000388.1:0-2322 GCA_036565645.1 Mucilaginibacter sp. | reverse complement strand
CCCTGCTTTTTCTGATGCGATATAATGGGATTACTTAAAACTGCAACCAGTTGCGAGTTTGCCTTTAAGGTTTTCAGGAAAAACACCACGTCATTATTGACAGCCTCAAGCGCGTTTTGCTCTTGTGCAAGATCAATAATTGATTTGGCGTACCTGGATGCTACCGTTAATTCTGACATGTTCTTTTTTTGAGATGTGAGACATGAGATTTGAGATATGAGACTTAACTAATCTCTGATCACCAATCTCCAATCACTGATCTTATAACTTCACTTCTTTTAAAAGCTGACTTACCAGCTCGTCTTGTTTTTGCTGATCGGCTAATTGTTGTTTTAAAACCTTCTCGGCAATCTCTATTGATAAAGTTGCCACCTGATTCTTAACATCAGCCATAGCAATAGCTTTTTGGTTGTTGATCTCAACGCGGGCTAACTCTATCATGCGGGCACCTTCTGTATGTGCAGCATCTTTAGCGTCGGCAATGATCTGGTCTTTAAGTTTTTTAGCTTCGCTTAATATCACATCGCGCTCGGCACGGGCCTGTTTCAATAAAGCATCGTTCTCGTCAGTTAAACGGGACATTTCCTCTTTAGCTGCTTCGGCTTTTAATAAAGCGTCCTCAATAAAACGCTCGCGCTCGTTAATTGCAACCAGAATAGGTGTCCAGGCAAATTTACCCAATATGGCCAACAGGATCAGGAATGACACCGTTGCCCAAAAAACCAATCCAATATGTGGAGTAACTAATTCCATGTTATATATCTTATAATGTTTTCGTGTTTAAATAATTAAAAAAGAACAGACCCGATGCCAACCGCTCCGGGTTGTTCTTTTGTTTTTTAGCCACCAATCATGGCAACAACTACCGCGAACAGGGCCACACCTTCTACAAGTGCAGCAGCGATGATCATGTTAGTTTGGATTTTAGATGCAGCTTCAGGCTGACGGGCAATACCTTCAACGGCTTTACCACCAATTTGTCCGATACCGATACCGGCGCCAATTACAGCTAAACCTGCACCAATTGCAGCAATACTTCCAGTCATTGTTTGTTAATTTAAACGTGTATATTAATAGATAATTAATTCAGATTAATGTTGATGCTCTTCGACAGCCATGCCTATAAATAGTGCCGTAAGTATCGTGAAAATGTAGGCTTGCAAAAACGCTACCAGCAGTTCAATGATATCCATAAATACCACAAACAGTACTGATGCAGGCGAAACCCAAAGTGTGTTAAATATAAATATTAACGATATTAAGCTTAATACAATAATGTGGCCCGCAATCATGTTGGCAAACAAACGTATCATCAACGCAAAAGGCTTTGATATGATACCAATAATTTCAACCGGCACCATGACAATGTATAACCAAAGCGGAATATCAGGAGCAAAAATGTGCTTCCAGTAATATTTATTACCGCTTACATTTACTACAATCAGTGTAATAACCGAAAGCACCAATGTTACCGCTATATTACCGGTAAGGTTAAAGCCTCCCGGAAAAAACGGTACTAATCCTAACAGGTTATTGATCAGGATAAAAAAGAACATGGTTAATAGCAATGGGATATACCTTTGATATTTTGCACCAATGTTAGGGATAGCTACGTCATCGCGCACAAACATCACTAATGGCTCCAATACAGACTGCACACCTTTGGGCGCTTTGCCGCTGCGGTTTCTGTAAGCCGATGACATGCTTAAAAATACGATCAGCAAAATAGCTATACTCAACCACATGCTGGCCACATTACGGGTTATTGAAAAATCTAAAATCTTTTTGGTGGCCGCCTCGTCTGTTTTACCAGCAGCATCTACAACAACTATATTGTCGTGCTCGGCAGTATATGAATAATATTTACCCTGATATATTTTTTTTTCGGGCTTACCATCAACTTCCTCTGCGCGGATATTTGCTGATGAAAATACTTCCATTCCTTTATCAGTATATAAAATAACGGGCAGTGGTAATATCACGTCGCCAAAAACAGGCCATGAATGCGAGTCGCTCACGTGCTCAAGGATCGCGGCTTTAGGATTAAATTTCTCAACTGCTTTATGCTGCTTTTCTTGTGCAAGAGACGGCAGCGCCAAAACAGAAACCATTATAAAAACGGCAGAAAATAATAATTGCTTAATTTTTTTTGAGTTCAAAATCGACTTTTTATACATCAAAATGAAGTTTTTTACCTTAAATTTTGGTTGCGCAAGTTACGCAACAAAGTATAAATTTCAAAGGCCATATTTAAGAAATATATATAAAAAAAATCGGCCACAAAAATGGGCTTGTTTACCTTGTTTTTCAGCAGGAAAACAA
>DATCXS010000386.1:0-4668 GCA_036565645.1 Mucilaginibacter sp. | reverse complement strand
GTTGTTGTTTACTGATGACTAAAAAGGGAGGTGTGCTATGAACGCGATCATTGTAACGGATCAGGCTGAGGGAAAAGCCGGAATGAAACTGGTGGAGCGGCCCGAGCCGCAGGCAGCGATAAACGACGTTGTTGTTCAGGTTTACGCATCGGGTATGACCGGGGATGAATTGTCATGGCCGTCGACCTGGATCGATCGTGCCGGTCATAACCGTACGCCGTCGATCCCCGGCCACGAACTGGCCGGAGTGGTCACAGCAATTGGTTATGGAACAACCGGGCTATCGGTCGGGCAGCGAGTGTTTGGTCTTACGGATTGGTACCGCGATGGTACCCTGGCGGAGTATGTAGCCGTCGAAGCGCGCAACCTCGCCCCCCTGCCGGCTGACGTTGACTTCACGGCGGGCGCAGCTCTCGTAATGCCGGGATTGACTGCCTGGCAAGGGTTATTCGATCATGGCCACCTTCGGGCAGGGCAAACTATCCTGGTACATGGTGCAGCCGGTATTGTTGGTTCGATGGCGGCCCAACTCGCACGTGAAGCTGGTGCATACGTCATCGGCACGGGGCGGGCTACTCACCGTCAAACAGCGCTCGATTACGGAGCACATGAGTTCGTCGACCTTGATAACGACAAACTGGAAGATGTCGGCCAGGTCGATCTGGTGTTCGATGTCCTCGGCGGCGATATTGCGAAGCGGTCTGCGGGCGTGATTCGGGTAGGAGGAACGTTTGTCACCGTCACCGGCGCGACTGAGGTGCGGCCTGCCGACGGTCTGGCTATCGACTTCGTGGTTTTACCCGATCTCGCCCAATTGACTGAGGTAGTTCAGCGGTTTAGAGAGGGGCGGCTGCGGACAAACATCGGCCATGTCTCTACGCTCGACGACGCCGTCGCCGTATTCAATTCGGCCAAGCGGGTCAGCGGAAAGACAATTATCCGCGTTCGCCCGTAAGGGTTTGGGGTGCTTATGGATTATCACCTCTCCATAGATTTATCCTTGTGCTTGTCTGAACGGGTTAAGAAATGATGGAGTATGCATCCCGGTTTTGTCTGGGCAGACTCCAATTTTCTTTCTCTATTGGTTGTGCAAATGATTCTTCAGATTTGCAGGGCAGCCGCCATAAAGTCCGTCGCAAGGACTGGACGTCCTGCTAAAACTATTGCGGTTTGACCCTGTTACTTTAATACTTACACTTACAAAGTATTAAAGTAACAGAAAAAAGAAATGTCTGAAAAACTTCACTATAAAGAACTTGCCAGACGTTTAAAACTGTTGGCCAAAAAAAAGGATGCAGACATAAAAAACGATCCTGGCTTCCTGGCTTTAACTGATGAATCTCCGGCAGATATCGCATTGGCATTTGAAGCATTACCAACAGAAAAGGCTACCCTGCTATTTTCAATGCTTAGTCAGCAAAAGGCTGCCGAGGTGCTTGCTAAATTGGAACCGGCATTGTCAAAAAAAATACTGACAAAACTTTCCGCACGCAAAACAGCAGTTGCTTTAAACTCATTACCGCCCCGCGATGCTGCTACGCTGGTAACGGAAGCACCCAAAAGACGGATCAGGCAATATTTGAACGATGACTTATTGAAATCTGCGGCGGCAAAAGATGCTAAAGACCGGCTTGATTACCCAAAAGGGAGTGCCGGCAGGTTGATGACCACTCAATTCATTCGTTTACATATTGGTCTTTCTGTAACAGATGCCATCGCCGAGGTCCGCAAAACCGATCCGGATGTCGATATTCCCGAAAACTTGTACATCGTTAAAAAAGATAAAACGAATGGAAATCATACCCATGACCATCTCCTGGGGGTGGTTTCCATTCGTGACTTGTTAATGGCTGATCCCCACGATAAAGTGGAGAAGATTATGGCTAAAGATGTGATTTGCATTGCTGCCGATGCCAGCGAGGTTGATGCTGCCGCTTTAATGTCCAAAAATAAGTTTATGACCTTACCGGTAACTGACAAGCATGGCTATTTAACAGGAGTTATCCCGGCAGACGATATGATGCAGGTCATTGTTGACCGGATGCGCAACAGGTACTCCAAAGCTGTTGGCACAGATGCGGAAGCGATGGAACATCTGTCGCCATTTCAGGCTGCAAAAAAACGCGTGCCCTGGCTGTTAGGCACCATGTTTATCGAATTAATGGCAGGAATGGTCATATCTCATTTTGACGGTGTGCTTAAACGAGTGATCTTGCTGGCGTCCTTTATGCCGGTAATATCTGCCATATCGGGAAATGTCGGCCTTCAGGCTGCAGCAATAACAGTTCGCGCAGTCGACTCGGGCACGGCTAACCGAAAAGATCTCTGGCCCTCGTTAAGAAAAGAAGCAGCGACAGCATTATTAATGGCGTCGGTTTGCGGGTTTGTATTAGGCATTATTGGTGGAATATGGTCTAAACATCCGCCATTTGGCGCAGTGATAGGCGGAGCACTGACTTGTTCGATGCTTACTGCCGGCCTTATGGGAACCATGATCCCGGTGATCTCAAAACGGTTTGGCTTTGACCCGGCCACCACGGCGGGGCCGTTTGAAACCGCATTTCAGGATGTTGTCGGATTTGGCGTGTTTCTTTGGTTGGCCACCTTATTACAGCAATGGATATCCTGAATTAACCGGCCCTTAAAAACAACAGCAGGCATACCGGCTTTAGCCAAAACACGTAGTCAGGTTTTTTAAGGCGATTACTGATTAGTCAGGTTTTTATTTTGGCTATTTATATAAATAGTTAATATTGTAACAGATATTTAGCCAAAATAAACCTATTATGGATTCAAGAAGGGACTTTCTTAAAAAGGCAGCATTGTTGTCGGGCGGCATGGCCGTGGCAAATGTTTTGCCTGTTTCAATTCAAAAAGCATTAGCTATAAACCCGGCAACGGGCAGTACTTACCTGGATGCCGAACATATTGTTATCCTGATGCAGGAGAATCGTTCTTTTGATCACTGCTACGGTACCCTCCAGGGCGTGCGTGGATTTAATGATCCGCGGGCTATACGGCTGCCTAATGGCTTGCCTGTTTGGTTGCAGACAGATACTGCCGGCGATACTTATGCACCCTTCCGTTTAGATATCAATGATACTAAAGTTACCTGGATGGGTTCGTTGCCGCATTCGCGCCCCAGCCAGGTAGATGCTAACAACCTGGGTAAGTATGATAAATGGCTCACTTCAAAAAAATCGGGTAATAAACAATACGCGCACATGCCGCTTACTTTAGGGCATTACACACGCGAAGATTTACCATTCAACTATGGCATGGCCGATGCTTTTACCGTGTGCGACCAATATTTCTGCTCTGCCATGACCAGTACCACGCCTAACCGTTCTTTCTTCTGGACAGGCAGGATCGTTGACGAAGAAAACGGTTTGCCAAAAGCCAATATCCGTAATGAAAATTTCAGCTACGGCAATATGCCCTGGCAAACTTTTCCCGAATTGTTAACCGAAAACGGCATAGCTTGGAAGTTTTATCAAAACGATTTAAGCTGCGGTGGTGGTTTTACTGCTAAAGAGCGGTCCTGGCTGGCAAATTATGGTTGCAACCTGTTAGAATTTTTTAAGGCCTACAACGTAAAATTTTCAGACCGCTATGTAACTAACCTGCAAAAGCAAGTAGAGGATTTACCGGCACAAATAACACAACTACAGGAGCGCGCCCCGTCTGACGAAGCCACCGGCAAAAAGGTAGCGGCAAGTATCAAAGCTAAACAAGCGGTGTTAGACAATGCTCGCGCCGAATTGACCAAATGGAATAAAGAGAGCTTTGAAAAACTATCTGATCATGAAAAAGCCCTGTATCGAAGTGCTTTTGTGATCAATAGCAACGATCCTGACTTCCGTTCGATAACTGAGCTTACTTATATGGACGGCGGCGTTCAGCGCACCGCTACTGTGCCTAAAGGCGATTTGCTGCACCAATTTCGCCAGGATGTAAATACGGGCAAGTTGCCAACAGTTTCATGGCTGGCCGGGCCGCAAAACTTTTCAGACCACCCAAGCGCCCCCTGGTATGGTGCCTGGTATGTGTCCGAGGTGCTGGATATCCTGACCAAAAATCCGGAAGTATGGAAAAAGACCATCTTTATTACCACTTACGACGAAAACGATGGTTACTATGACCACGCTCGACCTTTTGCTATTTCTGATAATAAGGTACCCGGCACAGGTAAAGTATCTGCGGGGATAGAAACCGAAATAGAACATGTGCGCCTGGAAAACGAGATCAAACAGGGCGTACCCAAAAATCAGGCACGCGAGGGTGTGGTTGGTTTGGGTTTCCGTGTGCCAATGGTTATTGCATCACCGTGGAGCCGTGGCGCTAAGGTATGTTCTGAATTGTTTGATCATACCTCGACCTTACAGTTCCTGGAAACCTTTGTCAACAAAAAATACAAAAAGAATATCCACCTGGATAATATCAGCGAATGGCGTCGTACTATTTGTGGCGATATGACCTCAGTGTTCAGTCCTTACGATGGCAATAAACTGGAGCCTATTCCATTCCTGAACCGCAATAAAAAGGTAGAAGCTATTTTCAATGCGCAGTTTAAGCAGATCCCTAATAACTTTAAAAAATTGCCGGCAGATGATCTGGCTAAGATCAGCGCTAACCCGGAGATCATTGGCTCGCAGGAGAAGGGAATCC
>DATCXS010000377.1:0-6639 GCA_036565645.1 Mucilaginibacter sp. | reverse complement strand
GTTGTAATTGCCGGGGTTTGCAGACCTTTAGCAGTCAGACTCAGGCTCGACTCGGCCGTGCCGCTTATCGTGATGCCGAGTCGTCTTAAAGTATCTAACAATCTGAAAGCCGCATCATAAGCCGGGTCGGGGTAAGCAGCCGACACCAGTTTCTTGGTTTGATCGACAGCATAAGTGCCACGCAGGTACATAATGTTAGTCAAGCCTGTAGGCAAATAGGGATAAGCATTATCGCCTGTGCCGGCTACGCCGTTAGTCAGCTCGCTTTTAAAAGTCAGGTAGGGTACAGATGGTGTAGTACCGCCAACCTTTATCGACGTACCCACCGGGCCGGTTTTCAGGTTGATATCAAACTGGTTTTCATGCCAGCAAAGCGCCGTAGCTCCGGCGCCGTAATAGGTCCCAAGATCCTGCCATATCCACCCGTCAGGGATGGATTGAGTTCCATAGGCGCTGTCATCGCCAATAATACGGCCATTTATCTTTCTGATCCCTGCCTTTTTCAGCGCAGCTACAAAGGCGTTCAGCACATAGCTCTGCGTAGTATTCTCCCAGCGCCAGCTGCCCAGGGTGGGGTCGCCCACACCTTTAATAATGATATCGCCGTTCAGGGTGCCGTTGGTAATAGTGCCGCTGTAGCCAAATGGCGTTTGATACCTAAAATCCTTACCTAATAAATTGAAAGCGGTAATAGTAGTGACAGTCTTTAGCGTTGAACCTGGGGCAAGCCCCACATTAGGATTGGCAGTAAATACCTGCTCTCCTGTTTTAACATCGAGCACCGTTAACGACAAGGTGCCGTAGCGGCACTGTTCATCGGCCTGTAAGCGGTTAAATGCTGTTGTTAGTTTTTGTTGTAAAGTGTTTTGCGCCCATGATTGGGTTATAGTGATTAATAGCAGACTACACAGGGCTTTCAGCCGGTTCTTCATCATGGGTATTACTTTTTGATATATAATAAATAGGTATGCCTATCAACACAATAATCAGGCCCGGCCAGGTAAACTGCGGTTTGTAAATGATGAGCAGAATACAAAAGGCAATTCCCATTAACATATAAATGGCGGGTAACACCGGGTAGCCAAATGCCTTGTACGGCCGCGGCGCATCAGGGCGCTGTTTACGCAGAATGTAGATACCCAGAATAGTTAACACGTAAAATATGACCACCACGAAGGAGATCATATCCAACAAGTCGCCATACTTGCCGCTCAGGCATAAAATACTGGCCACAATACATTGTACCCATAAACCGAAGCTTGGCACCGCAAATTTATTTAAAGTGCCGGTACGTTTAAAAAATAAACCGTCTTTAGCCATGGTGTAATACACACGGGCACCGGCAAGTATCAATCCGTTATTACAGCCAAAGGTCGATACCATGATCATCAAGGCAATAACAACCGTCCCTATCGGCCCAAAAATGGCCTGCGATGCAGCTACCGCTACACGATCTTTTTCTGCTGTCGCGATTTCGTGCAAGGGTAAAACGCCGGTATACACAAAGTTGATGCTTACATAAATGATCGTAACAACCAACGTCCCCAAAAATAAGCTTAAGCCAATATTACGCTGCGGATTGTGCATCTCGCCGGCTATGAAGGTTACATTATTCCAGGCATCGCTGCTAAATATCGAACCTACCATTGCCGCTGCGATAGCCCCAAGGGCTGCAGCCATAGTGTAGGAGCCTGTGGTGTCTAATTTATGGATATTCCAGGCATTGGCCCAGTTGGCATGCCATACATCGCCTTTAATCATGATCAGCCCAAAAACAATCAGCCCAAACAAGCTGGCCAGTTTAGTAATGGTAAATAGGTTTTGGATGATCTTGCCGCTTTTAATACCCCTGGTATTGATATAAGTTAAAAAGATAATCAGGACAATAGATACACACTGCGCCGCACTAATGGTAAAATGGTATGAGCCCAGCATGGTCGAGAACAGGATATTGTCCTCACTCACGGCCGGTATAAGGTATGCGGTAAACTTAGAAAATGCCACACCTACCGCAGCAATTGTGCCGGTTTGTATAACTGCAAAGAAGCTCCAGCCATATAAAAAAGCAATCAATTTATTATAAGCCTCTTTTAAGTAAACGTACTGACCACCTGCTTTGGGGAACATAGCGCTCAACTCGCCATAACTAACCGCGGCGGTAAGTGTCATGAAACCGGTGATGAGCCAAACAGCAATTAGCCAGCCCGATGAACCAACGTTGCGGATAATGTCGGCACTGACAATAAAAATACCTGAACCTATCATAGATCCGGCTACGATCATGGTGCCGTCTAACAGACCTAAAGACGTTTTTAGTTTGGTGGGTTCGGTTTGATTGCTCATTGTGAGGTGCTGGTTTTAGACTTCTAAGCTATTTAAAAAACTTTATAATTGGCAGCGTATTGTAAAGAAATTAATTTGTTTAACTTGCAAAACCAATTATGTAAATCGCACTTATAATAGCAACTAAATAACAAACATTACTAACTTATATGGATTTTTTGAACACTTACTTAATTTACCTGATCCCGGTATTTGGTTTAATCGGAATCTTGTTTATGATCATTAAATCGTCGTGGGTAAGCAGCCAACCCGCCGGCGATGAATCAATGACTACACTGGCTGGCTACATTGCCGACGGTGCCATGGCCTTTTTACGCGCCGAATGGAAAATATTAACCTATTTTGTAATTATAGCCGGTGTGTTATTGGCTTGGTCTGGCACTACAGTAGACACCTCAAGCCCGGTTATTGCCGTTTCATTTGTTATCGGAGCTTTCTTATCCGCTTTCGCGGGATACCTGGGTATGCGTATTGCTACCAAAGCAAACGTGCGTACTACACATGCTGCTAAAACCAGTTTGGCACAAGCCTTAAAAGTATCGTTTACAGGTGGTACTGTGATGGGCTTGGGTGTTGCCGGTTTGGCTATCATCGGTTTGGGTTCACTATTCATTGTATTCTATTGCATATATGTAAAAAACGTTGTTGGTGCCGATGTTAATGGCGAGGCTATGGCTAAAGCGCTTGACGTATTGGCCGGTTTCTCGTTAGGTGCCGAGTCGATTGCGTTATTCGCCCGTGTGGGTGGAGGTATTTATACCAAAGCGGCCGATGTAGGTGCTGACCTTGTTGGTAAAGTTGAAGCCGGTATCCCCGAGGATGACGTGCGTAACCCGGCTACTATTGCCGATAACGTTGGGGACAATGTGGGCGACGTAGCAGGTATGGGTGCCGACTTGTTTGGCTCGTATGTAGCAACTATGCTGGCAACCATGGTATTGGGCCGCGAGATCGTATCACACGATAATATGGGCGGCATTGCCCCGGTTTTGTTACCAATGGTGATTGCAGGTTTAGGCCTGATCTTCTCGATAGTAGGGGCTTCCCTGGTAAGAATTAAAGATGAAAATTCAAGCGTACAGAATGCTTTAAATATTGGTAACTGGGCATCTATCGTGCTTACAGCCATTGCCACTTATTTTGTGGTACAATGGATGCTGCCTGCAGATACCATGCACTTAACCCGCGATTTGGATGCTAATGGTGTCCTGAAAGAAGGCTCGCTGGTATTTACTAAAAACGGTGTGTTTGGTTCTATCCTGGTAGGTTTAGTGGTAGGTACATTGATGTCAATCATTACCGAGTATTATACCGCTATGGGTAAACGTCCCGTAATGAGCATTATTCGTCAGTCATCAACCGGCCATGCTACTAACATAATTGGTGGTTTAGCTATCGGTATGGAATCAACCGTATTGCCTATCCTTGTACTGGCCGCCGGTATTTATGGCTCCTATTTCTTTGCAGGATTATACGGTGTAGCCATTGCTGCTGCAGGTATGATGGCTACTACCGCAATGCAATTAGCTATTGACGCTTTCGGCCCTATTGCTGATAATGCCGGTGGTATTGCCGAGATGAGCCAATTGCCACCCGAAGTTCGTCATCGTACAGACAACCTGGATGCTGTGGGTAACACCACTGCTGCAACAGGTAAAGGTTTTGCTATCGCATCAGCTGCTTTAACCTCATTGGCGCTGTTCGCGGCGTTTGTTGGTGTGGCAGGTATTGAGCATATCGACATTTATAAAGCCAACGTATTGGCCGGTTTATTTGTAGGTGGGATGATACCATTCATCTTCTCGGCATTGTGTATCTCGGCCGTAGGCCGTGCTGCTATGGCAATGGTTGAAGAGGTTCGTCGCCAGTTCCGCGAAATTCCGGGTATTATGGAGTATAAAGCTAAGCCCGAATACGAAAAATGTGTGGCTATATCAACCCAGGCTTCTATCCGCGAGATGGTGGCTCCTGGCCTCATTGCTTTAATCACCCCAGTTGTAATTGGTTTTATATTTGGTCCTGAAGTATTGGGTGGTTTATTGGCCGGCGTTACCGTGTCGGGCGTGTTGATGGGTATTTTCCAGAGCAACGCAGGTGGTGCATGGGATAACGCCAAGAAATCATTTGAGAAAGGTGTAGAGATCAACGGTGAAATGCACTTTAAAAAATCAGACCCGCATAAAGCATCAGTAACCGGAGACACTGTAGGCGATCCGTTTAAAGATACGTCTGGTCCGTCAATGAATATTTTGATCAAGTTGATGTCGATCGTGTCATTGGTTATAGCACCGCACTTAAACCATGCGGTTGATAACAGCGCGCGTCTTCAAAAACAGATCAAACTGCAATCAATGACCACCCATGTCATCAAAGTTGATAAGAAAGTATAATTAAGCTTATGCTTTAAAATAATAGAGGGACGCCGGTTGGGGTCCCTTTTTTGTTGTAGGCATAGCTTTTTTAGCTGTTTTTTGGCCGTCCCTTTTTTTCAGAAAAATTAATTATGTTTGGAAATACCATTAACTGACTTTTTAAATAAACATGAAGCTATTTATTAGAAAACCTTTGGCGCAGTTGTTAGCCGCTTCGAAAGAAGGCGAAACGACATTAAAGCGTACCCTCGGTGTCGGCTCGCTGATTGCTTTAGGTATCGGTGCTATTATTGGCGCAGGTATTTTTGTGCGTACGGCGGCGGCGGCGGGCGAGCATGCCGGCCCGGCTGTTACTATTTCATTTTTAATTGCAGCAGCAGGCTGTGCTTTGGCAGGTTTATGCTATGCTGAGTTTGCCAGTATGATCCCCATTGCCGGATCTGCTTACACTTACTCTTACGCTACTATGGGCGAGCTTATCGCCTGGATCATCGGTTGGGATTTGGTGCTTGAATATGCATTAGGTGCGGCAACGGTAGCTATAGGCTGGTCGCAATATTTCAATACTTTTTTAGATACGTTCTTTAATGTCCATATACCGTTTGCATGGTCGCATTCGCCGTTAGAGATATCAACCACCACCAGTGGCATGTATGCGTCAGAGTTGGGCGCTCATGGAATGATTAACCTGCCTGCCATCTTCATCCTTTTAATGCTAACCTTATTATTAATCAAGGGGACTGCAGAGTCGGCAACGGTAAACAATGTCATTGTTATTGTGAAAGTGGCCATTGTGTTATTAATTATTGGTTGCGGTTGGGGCTTCATTAATCCGGCCAATCATACCCCATACCTGATCCCCGCAGACGCGGGTATTGTTAAAACCAATACAGGCACGTTGAATTATGCCGACACCTTTAACCACGGATGGCTGGGCGTATTGCGCGGGGCCAGCGTGGTGTTCTTTGCATTCATTGGTTTCGATGCGGTGTCAACTGCTGCGCAGGAGGCTAAGAACCCGCAGAAAGATATGCCAAAAGGCATCCTGATCTCCCTGGTGATCTGTACGGTTCTGTATGTGCTGTTCTCGCACGTATTAACCGGTTTGGCGCCTTATAAAGAGTTCCTGGTACAAGGTAAAGAATCGTCTGTAACTTATGCGCTCCAAATGCACATGCCTGCTGCTTATGGCTGGTTGGCCAAATTGGTTACTATAGCTATTCTGGCTGGTTTTTCATCAGTTATCCTGGTAATGTTATTAGGCCAAACCCGCGTATTCTATACCATGAGTACTGATGGTTTGATCTGGCCTATCTTTTCAAAACTGCATACCAAGTTTCGCACACCCTATAAATCACAATGGTTCTTCTTTGTGATGGTATCCTTATTTGCCGGCTTTGTTCCAGACAGCATTGTGGGCGATATGGTAAGTATCGGTACGCTATTTGCGTTTGTGCTGGTGTGTCTGGGTATCTTTATCCTGCGCAGAACTGATCCGGGGATTACCCGTCCGTTTAAAACTCCGGCTTATTGGTTGGTGTGCCCTTTAGGCGCCGTAATCTGTCTGTGTATGATGGGCAGCGAGGGGTTGGATAACTGGCTGCGTCTGTTTATCTGGATGGCTATTGGTATGTGCATTTACTTTGGTTATAGCATCAAGCATTCGCATGTGCGCCATGGTAAGCCTACCGCTGCTAATGATCCGCCGAACCCTAAATTTGTTGAGTAATTATCATTATTCATAAACAAAAGGTTCCGGTGGTCACGTCGGAACCTTTTTTGTTGATATTGTTTTATAGCTTTGGATAAACACTAAACTCATAAATCTATGCATCCGTTCAATTTAAGAGCGATCATATCAGTTACCATGATCCTTTTTGCGATCATTGATATACTGGGCGCCATACCGGTAATTATACAGCTG
>DATCXS010000089.1:0-5641 GCA_036565645.1 Mucilaginibacter sp. | reverse complement strand
CTGTTCCTGCGCTGCCGCTGCAAATGGTAGTGCCCGATGCTGTCGGTGCTGCCGGTATCGGGTTGACCGTGACCGTGACTGCTGTCCGCGCGCTGGTACAGCCGTTCACATTGGTTTCTACATAATAGGTTGTGGTCGCCGTTAATGCCGGCGTGGTATAGCTCGCCCCGGTAGACAGCAGGTTTCCGCCGCTGGCAGCATCAAACCATTGGTAGGTTCCGCCGGGTGCGGTGGCAGTGACTGTTCCTGCGCTGCCGCTGCAAATGGTAGTGCCCGATGCCGTGGGTGCTGCCGGTATCGGAGCTGTCGCGACTGTAACATTTTGCGTTACCGGCCCACAGCCGCTGGTATTATCAGTAACCGAAACCGTATAGGTATTGGGTGATGTAACGGTTATTGATGGGGTTGTTTCCCCTGTACTCCATAAGTAAGTGTACGGAGTGCTGCCTCCGGCTGGTGTCGCTGTTAAAATAATATTCCCCGAGGTTCCGGCACAAATTGACGCATTTGTAGGAGATACAGAAACAGTCATTGCTGTAACTGTATATACACGTACCGTATCCGTTTTAAAAGCGCTACAACTTGTTATAGTACCGCTAACTTTATAGTCGATATAGGGCGGCGCACCTATAGCAGGTGTAACATTCGTTGTTGCACAACCTGATGGACAACTTAAATAAGAATCATAGGCGCCGTTAGCGCCGGGGTAAATAGAAGTCCAGCTTACTGTTGCAGCATCAAGACCCGTAACACTCATACTTCCGGTACACCCTTGTCTTAACGTAATATCATTAGAAGCTTTTACCGCCGTAGATGCGGTAATTGTATAGTCTATCTTATTAAACCCAGGTTTACAAAAAGCAATATTCACATTAGTTAACCCATTTACGCAAACTGGTGTACCAACAGGGGTTTGAGGCCCGCAATTTACGGTATAAAAATCTGAAGCCGCCAGCTGATCAGAAGATATATTCAACAGATCCGATCCGGGGTTTAATGTGACTATAAAGACCACACAGGTGCTATCGCCACAATAACTACCATTCCGTTTCGAACCGATCGTCACAGAAGTATCGGCTTTACCTGAAAGATCAACATTCACAGTTACTTGACCCCACCCTTTTGTCCATATCAACACAAAAAACAGGAAAAAGAGTAGCCTACCTTTCATGTGAAGGGGAATTTAAATTCGAAGAAGAAAATTCATGTTCGGAGCTGTTCAATACAAAATAAGATATACTACCATGCAGATCTGTTCATTTTATACGAAAAAAACCGACCACTGTTTCAAATTGCTATTCATTATTATTTCTACCAACGTTGCACTTATTAAACTGATGAACAGTAATTTATTGATTAATAGCATGATAGGTAGTTTGTTTTTCAAGGCCTGTTCACCAGGGAGCAGCTTAAAACCGTTAAAAAAGAAACCAGCCTGCTATGAAAATCATAATAGGCTGGTTTCAAGCAGGAGAGAGCAGAATCGACGGCCGGCCCCAGGCGTATGAATCCTGAGGCATTAAAATGCTTCTGATGAACCGGGTATTTTATCGGTGTAAGTGTTATGAAGCCGGAGGTATCCATTGAGTTTGGAAAAGCCGGATTTCGCAATTGATACCTCTCGTTTGTAGTAATTCGGAGATGTCATAACGTTTCAAAGCAAGCCCGGCACCGTATTTACCGGCAAATCAAATACTACCGGCTTAGATAAATTATTAAAGCATTTGCTTACGATCCTATACTTTGATTTCTTCGGATAGCGCGGTATATAAATTACCTAACCAGGGTCGTGTACCATAAATGCTTTCACTATTTATATGCATCCAATCAGCAATTCCCTCTACAACCACTCTTTCTTATCATCGATGGTTCCGTCGTCACGAACTGGAATATTCAATAGGAAGTTTGCCATTTTTACCAGTCGCCGCGCTCTGATTTGACATTGAGGCCCCCAATGCGCCCACATGCCAAATTTAGCATCACGAAACCAATCGGGTACCTGGTATTGTGTCAACGAGTCCCAAGGTGGGTTTAAAAGTTGATGAGGCATAAGATGCCTTTAACAACCGGCCAGCGTAACTCTTTGAAAATATAAAGACGAGACACCGGCGGCTATCCCTTTTAACAGTGTTCTTCTTTCTATGTCGCTAATCAATTAAAGTAAAATCAGGAAGGTTTATTTTTTTACCGCCATCCATTGCCGACTCATGAGCCAGAATGCCCACGCAAGTGATATTTGCAGATTGCCGGGCATTAGGGAATGGCTGCCGATTATTAATCAATGCCGAAACGAATTCATTAACCAAATGCGGGTGTGAACCTCCGTGACCGGATCCTTGTATAAATGATAAATGCTGATTACTGTTAGCATCGTACACGCCGCCTGTAGTAAACGCCTGAATCTCTTTAGGCAATAGGTGTGCATAATCAGGGATAGTCACTTTCTCTGGTTTTTCGCCGGTGTGAATAACAGATGGCTCATGTTCTACCAATGTCCATTCGAAAGTTTTTTTAGAGCCATAAACATCGAAGCTTTCGCGATATTGCCTTGCTGTATTAAACAACGAGCGTGTTACTTCGGCCGCAAGGTCAGAGTCTTTGAATTTAATGTGACAGCTTTCAATAGCGAAAGGCGAACCATATTTACTAATCAAATTTTCGTCAATACGCCCCGAGCCGAAGCATGAAACATATTCGGCATCTGCATTAGCCAAAGCCAAAACAGGGCCTACGCAATGTGTGGCATAGTGCATAGGTGGCAAGCCTTCCCAATAGCCGGGCCATCCGGCCATTTCCTGCTGATGCGACGCCCTTAAAAATTGCAGTCGCCCCAACTCGCCATTCTCATATAATTCCTTGACAAATAAAAACTCTCGGCTGTATATCACGGTTTCCATCATCATATAAGTCAAACCGGTTTCTTTTACCGCCTCTACAATCTGCCGGCATTCTTCGACAGTAGTCGCCATTGGGACTGTGCAGGCCACATGTTTACCCGCACGTAAGGCTTTTATAGATTGCTCCGCATGACTTTGAATAGGCGTGTTGATATGCACCGCCTCAATTTCCGGGTCGTGTAGTAATTCATCGTAATCGGTATAACGTTTTTCAACACCAAAAGCATCGCCCACCTCATGCAGTTTTTTATGATCGCGTTGGCAAATGGCATACATATTGGCATTTGGGTGGTGCTGGTAAATGGGAATAAACTCGGCACCAAAGCCCAAACCTATAATTGCAACGTTAATTTTTTTATTTTCCATGTTATGTAAAGTTTGGGCTATTGCGCCCATTTTTTTAAAAATGCGAGGCCATCAATGGCGAACCTTTCCTGGCTCAAAGCCAATGGGTGCCAGATGCAAACCGCTTGCGCCAACTCTTGATTGTTAGGTGTAAAGCTTTCTATAGATACCGTGCCCTTATAATTGATCGCTTCTAAACCTCGTCTGTAAGCGTCCCAATTTGTTTGTCCGGTTCCCGGAGTTCCCCGATAATTTTCGGAGACCTGTATGTGTATCAGTTTATCGTCAACAATTCTTATCGCTTCTTCAATATTTGGTTCTTCGATACTCATGTGGAAGCCATCGAGAATAACCTTAGCACAGGGGTGATTAATTTCATCTACCAACCTTACCACGTCAAAAGCCGTATTCACTAAGTCTGATTCGAAACGGTTGAGTGGTTCCAATGCTATCTCTAAGCCGCGTTGTTGCGCCATGTCGCATACCTTCCGCAAATTGGTTACGGCAAGGTTCCATTCGGTTTTGCGTTGCGCTGGCGACAGCATACGGGCTTTGCCGACTGCTGAATACATCGGCCCCGCAAAAAAGCCGGTATCCCATAAAACACATAGATCAAGACATTCTTCAATATATTTAAAGCAATTGTCATGGATTGCAGGGTCGTCGTTTGTTAAATCTCGCGTAGGGCCAAACGCGCCGCATACCACAGCTTTTAGCTTATATTTTTGCAGCGCAGCTTTTACGGCATGGCCATCTATCAGGGAAGGATCTTCAACTGCTATCTCAATAACATCAAAGCCCATTTTGGCAATTTTTGGAAATAGTTCTTCTATGGACGATGTTTGAAATGGCGAGGTAAATAGCCAGGTGCTCACACCGAATTTTACGGGTAATGACATTTTGTTTTGTTTAATAAGGTGTAGCTTCCGGTTCTTCAGTTTGGTTTATGGTGATTGCTTTATAGCCGCCTTTTGACCTGAAATACAGGATGAGCAAAACAAAACTTACGAACATGATCAACGGGAAAATGACGATGTAACGTAAGGCTTCCTTTTTTGCAGCGTCGCGAATAGTGGTGACTGTTCGTTGCTGGTCAACATCTGCTGTAGCGAGCTTTGTTTGATCGAGGGCTTTGTAATCGCCAAAGAAACTTGTCTTTTGTTCTGTTACATACGTGCGATGGATAGCTGTTTGATGTGTTTGATCGTACGTAGTTATCTTTTGGTCGACAGACTTGTCCTGGATAAAGCCTAAAATTCCGGCACCAATAACTCCGGCTGCAATCATTCCTAAGCCCCCGGTAATATTCAACGTTAATGCGCCGCCTTTTGGAAAACGCTCTGACACCATGCCCAGCATGGTCGGCCAGAAAAAGGATTTACCCAGCCCATAAATAGTGGCTGCAATCAGAATTACACTACCCGCAGAAAATGACATTGCATATAAACCAATAGCTGCTATAGCCGAGCAAATGGCCAATAGTCCCGGAGAAGAAAATTTGTGTGATATTGGTCCGGCAAAAAATCGTAAAACAAACATAATAGCCGAAGTATAAACAAAAACCCCCCCGGCCTGGAAGCCTATCTTGTTCATTTCGGGTGTCATCAGGTCGGTTATCCAGCTATCAGTTCCTAACTCGGTGGTGGCCAGCGGGATCATGATCAGCAACAAGACAATAAATAATGGTTGTCCGAAACTGCGGGTATAATAACCAAAGCCTGCCGTTATTAATAAGGTAATGATAATGTTAGTTGGAGTGGACCAACCAAATACCGCACCTAATTGAAAAATAATTAAGGCTACAATGATGAGTGCGCCACCGGCTCCAACTTCCTGAAGCATTTCTTTGTAGGATATGCCAGCTTGCACACGCTCGTTTAATGGGAATTTTCTGGAAATGCTCATCAAAGCGTAAACAATTGTCGGAATCAATATCAACGCTATTTTATATTCCCAGCGGATATGAACGCCCAGCAAAAGCGCCATAACGCCTCCTAAAACCAAACCGCCGGCCCAGCCCGCATGAAGCCTGCTTAACCATTTGATCTTTTCTTTGGGGAACATAGTAGCAACCACCGGATTAGCAACAGCTTCAACCGTTCCGTTACCTATAGCACAAATGAATGAGCCGATATAAAGCATCCAATAGCCGGTAGCAAAAATTGTGAGGATAGCAGAGGCGATATGACAGAAAACGGCAAAAAACATAGCAGTCTTATAACCAATCCTGTCAATCACCAAACTAAACAATACAATACTAATAGCGAATGGCCACAGGCCAACTCCTGCAATTTCTCCTAATTGGGTCTGTGTAAGCTTAAAATCTATACCCCATTGCGGTAATACGATAGCACGCAAAATGAATCCAAAAGCTGTAGTGACAATAGCGGTGAAACAAG
>DATCXS010000303.1:0-9099 GCA_036565645.1 Mucilaginibacter sp. | reverse complement strand
ATCACTATTACCCTTATCGAAGATGAGGGCAATTTGAACGAAGTGATTGTTACCGGCTATGGCACCCAACGCAAAAAGGACCTGACCGGCGCCGTTTCGGTTATCAGTACCCGCGACCTGGCAGGCATACCTGTAGGCGGTGTCGACCAGATCATTCAGGGTAAAGCGGCCGGGGTGACTGTAACCCAAAATACCGGCGCTCCGGGCAGCGGTATAAATGTACAGGTACGGGGTTTAAATACCATTAACGGTATAGCTCCACTTTATATAGTTGACGGCGTACCCGTAACCGATGGTATTAATCAAATAGCGCCGGATGACATAGAAAATATCAACATTCTGAAAGATGCGTCATCGGCAGCTATTTATGGTGCCCGTGCTGCAGGCGGTGTAGTAATTATCACTACCAAACATGGCAGCGAAGGCAAAGCCAAGCTAAGTTTAAATGCTTACACAGGCGTACAATCTGCTACACATTTAATTAAAATGGCTAATAACGCGCAGTATGTAAGCGCGTACAATGCAGCTGCCGTGAATGACGGCCGCCCCATCATCTCTGATAGTTTGGCCGCCACATTATCTGACGTTAACTGGCTGAAAGAATTACTAAAACCGGCTCCGGTAACTAATATCAATTTATCAGTAAGCGGTGGAAACGAGACCTCGAACTATATTGTTTCGGGTAACGTTTTTAGTCAGGATGGTTTGATTCAGAATTCGTCATTCAGACGGTATAACCTGCGCACCGGCATTAACAGCAGCCCTACCAAATACCTGAAATTTGGAACCAACGTAAACTTGAGCTACGAAAAAACCCGCTCGGTAGGCGCATCAGGCGATGGCTATACTGGTGCAGCGGCCAGTGTAGTGCGCTATGCGCTGTTTCGCACACCAGGCACCCCGGTTTACGGGCCTAATGGCCAGTTTGTAGATTTACCTAAGCAAGATGCCGTTTTAGGTAATTTTTTGGGTGATGGGATCAACCCCATTCAACTGGCAGCATCAACCAATAACAACAACTATAACTATACCGTATTGGGCGATGTTTTTGGCGAGCTTACACCCATAAAAAACCTTAAGATCAGGTCTGATCTGGGCTTAAACCTGATCTTTACCGATTATAAGCAATTTTATGAAACCTATGGCGCCGACAGACATTTTAATACGCCCGCTTCATTAGCTCAATCGCACAACCAAAACCTTAATTATAACTGGACAAATACGGCCACTTACGATCTGAACTTTGATAAAAATGACTTCACTTTTTTATTGGGTACAGAGATTATTAAGCAAGACCAACAAGGCATAGGCGCATCACGCACTAACTACGTAAACCAGACACCGCCTTTTCAATACCTGGACAATGGGGCGTTAACGGGCTTACTTAACGGAGGTGGTGAGAGTTCCCGGAGTCTTTCATCGGTTTTCGGCCGCGTTAATTATCAGTATAACAATAAATATCTGGCCAGCGTTAATTATCGTTGGGATGCTTCTTCCGTACTTGATCCTACCAACCGGTCTAAATCGGTTTACTCCGGTTCATTAGGCTGGCGCATTGATCAGGAAGAATTTATGAAGGATATCAAGCCTGTTTCAAACCTTAAATTAAGGGTCGATGTGGGCCAGCTGGGTAATGAACGGTCTTTAGGTTCATACCCTTATTTATCGACACTGGGTGGAAGCAGCTACTATCCGTTTAACGGTGTTACCAACCAGGGTTATACCATTAACGTTATTGGTAATCCAAAAATCCATTGGGAGGTAACTACGCAGGAAGACGTTGGTTTAGACATTGGATTGTTCAATAGTGCCTTGCAGATAACCGCCGACTATTATATTAAAAACACCAACAACGTGTTGCTGCCCTACCCAATGCCAAGCAGCGCCGGACAAGCCCAAGTGCCTTTTATTAATGCCGGTAAGGTGCGCGATCAAGGCTTTGAGCTGGATGTCAGCTATCGCACCAAAATCAACAGCGATTGGAATATCGGACTTAACGGAAACCTGGCTACAGAGAAAAATACAGTTGTGTCGTTAGCTGACGCTCCTGTTATTGTTGCCGGCCGTATTGATAATAACATTTTTGCAACGCGTACAGCGGTTGGCCACCCTATCGGCTCCTTCTATCTGCTGCAACAGGAAGGTATCTTCCAAAACGCCCAACAGGTATTTACACACGCTTATCAGGGGCCGGGTATCCGTCCGGGCGACGTAATGTATAAAGATGTTAATAGCGATGGCGTTATTGACCAGAATGACCGTGTTTTCGCCGGAAGCGCTATCCCTAAGTTAACGTATGGCTTAACGGCTAACGTCGGGTACAAAAACTGGGATCTGAGCGTATTCTTCCAGGGTGTTTATGGCAACAAGCTATATGATCAGGTAAATACCGAGCTTGAGGGCTTTTACCGTCCGTTCAATATAACCGAGGAAACAGCTACCAAAAGCTGGAGTGGCCCTGGTACGAGTAATAGCATGCCGCTGTTATCATGGTCTGACGCAGTCAATAACAAACAAGCATCAACCCGCTTTTTAGAAAGCGGCTCGTACTTAAAGCTTAAGAACGTGCAGTTAGGTTACAAATTGGGTAAAAACGCTTTGAAAACGTTGGGGTTGTCTTCTATAAGGATATTTGTAAGCGGGCAAAACCTGCTCACTTTTACCAAGTATAAAGGCCTTGACCCAGAGCAGTATACAAACGACAACAATTTGGGCGATGGTGTGAAAGCAGTGGGCATTGATTGGGGTACTTATCCGTCGGCACTCATATTAACGGCCGGTATCAACGCAAATTTCTAACCTTTTTAATTACAGAAAAGATGAAAGCAAAATACAACTTCTATATATTCCTGGCGGCTACACTGTTTTTTATAGTTACAGGATGTAAAAAGATCCTTGATCAACCCATCAGGGGCCAGTATACAAATACCGATTTTTTTACCAATGATGCCAATACCATCCTGGCCGTAAATGCCGCATATACTTCTCTGGCTTTTACCGATGCCGCATCAAATGCGATATGGGTTTTGGGTGATGTTGCGTCAGACGATGCTATAAAAGGCGGCAGCGCAGGCGACCAGGGCGATTTCCAACTGGTGAACGATTTTAATATCAATCCGTCAAACTCGGCTGTCGAAGCGGTATGGAAAAGATATTTCCAGGGTGTATTTACCTGTAATGTAGTTACCGATGGGTTAGCAGGAAACACGCCGGGAATATCGCCAACAGTAAAAGCACAAGCATTGGCACAGGCAAAATTTTTGAGAGCCTATTATTATTTTGTACTGACTACCTGCTACGGTAATATCCCCTTACACCTGAAAGTGGAAACACCTGCCGAAGCACAAAAGCCGGTATCTACCCAGGCCGCAATTTACGCGCAAATTGAAAAGGACTGTACCGAGGCCGCGGCAGATTTGCCACCAAGCTGGACTGGCGCTGATATAGGCAGAGCTACCAAAGGCGCTGCACTGGCGCTATTGGCTAAAACGTACTTGTTTGAGCAAAAATGGGCATTGGCAGCTTCGACTGCTAAAGCTGTGGAGGATTTGCATGTTTACGACCTGTTGCATGTCTTTGCCGATAATTTTCGTGCTGCTACAAAAAACAATGTCGAGGCGGTATTTACTGTTGAACACCAAACCGGCCTAACCCCTTTTCAGGGCAATAACCTGAATGTTTGGTTCGCACCGCGCTCTATTAACGGTTATGGATTCTTTTACCCGACACAAAGCCTGGTAGACAATTTTGAAAAGTCTCCCGGAGGTGTTGACGACCCGCGTCTGGATTACACCGTAGCGCGTGCCGGCCATCCGTATTTTGACAGCGCTTTTGACCCAACATGGACCACTACCGGTTATCTGAGTAAGAAAGAAGTACAGCCATTGTCAGAAATACCAACAACCATTAAAGGCGATGGCAACCTGAATTATCCGGCTATCCGTTTCGCCGATGTCTTGTTGATCGAGGCAGAAGCTTTGAATGAATCGGGTAATGGTGCCGACGCATTAGCCCCTCTTAACCGGGTGAGAAAACGCGCACGGGAAAGCTATTTATATGATAATACTTTGCCTGGCTTTGGAACGGTGCCTGTTGGTTTATTGCCGGATATCACCACGACAGATCAGGGCCAATTGCGTAACATTATCCGCAGGGAAAGACGCTCAGAATTAGCGCTTGAGTTTCATCGCTTTTTTGACATTATACGTTATGGCTCAACTTATGCCAATGCAGCTTTGTCTGACGTGCCATTGTTTAACTACAATGCCGACAAATTTTTCCCTATCCCGCAAAGCGAAAGAGATAGCAATCCAAAATTAGGTTTATAAACACGTTTTAAAAAGAAAGAAAATGAAACGACTAACCCAATTGGTGACAGCTGTTGCGCTATTAGCAGCTGTAATAATATTGATCCAGTCTTGTAAAAAGAACGAGGATACACGCAACACTAATTCTGACAAAGCGAAACTTACCTTACAAATAGACTCTGCTAACACCCTGTACAACAGTGCCACAGAAGGCAAACAGGCGGGGCAATATGCTGTAGGGTCAAAAGCCACCTTGAAAACGTCTATTGACCTGGCAACCGGGGTGAAAGGCGGATCATTCACTCAGCAGGAAGTAAATAATGCAATATCAAACCTTATCCGCGCCGAAAATGATTTTAAAAACAAACAGATACAGGATGTTTCGCCTGATAACCTGGTTGCCTACTGGAAATTTGACGGCGATGCTACTGATGCCTCGGGCAATGGCCATAACGGTGTTTTAAAATCCAACTATATAGGTGCATCGACCCTTGCTGCGGTCGACGGAGGCACGCTACCTGTGCTCACTACTGACAGATACGGAGCTGCAAATCATGCCTATGCCTTTAATAACGGCGCTTATGTTGAAGTGCCTTATGATAATACGCTGTATCCAAACAGCTTTTCTATCAGTGTGTGGGTAAAACCTTCGGTAGCCAGTAACGGTAACTATATTTTTTCTGTCGATCATTATTTTGGCTATAAGTTCCAGCTTCAGGGCAATAACTTTCCGTTCCTGACGGTATCTACCAATACCGGTATTCATGATGTGGACGATAATCCGGGAGCCGTGCAGCTAAACACCTGGAGCCAGTTAGTAGTTACTTTTACTACAGGTACTATTAACTTCTATATTAACGGAAAGCTGACCAAGAGCGTAGCCACTACAGGGAGTTTGATCCCTCCAAAAAGTATAGTGAATGTTTGTATTGGTAATGAGCTACCCAAATCAGTTTATACCTTTATAGATACCAGCGACCCGAATTATTTTTGGGGTGCCAGCTATTTTCAGGGATCATTGGATGATATCCGCCTGTATAATAAAGTGCTGAGCGACGCCGAGGTGAACTCGCTTTATGTGATGGAACAACCCTGAAACATTGATTAGTTTTATATACCCGAATATAGCGTGCCGTAAAAAGCCGCTATATTTATTTTTTTAAACCATTTTAAGTATGAGAAAAAACTGGACAACGATAAGGATAGCCGCCCTGCTGTTACTTTCCTTAAATTGTTTTGCACAACAAACCGAAAACCGGCTACCTGATTGGGCCTTTGGTGGTTTTGTCCGCTCGGAGGCTATTGACCCAATCATATCGCCAAATAAAAATTCGCGATTCCTGGACCCTGTGAGCAAAAAACAGGTAGCCTGGGAAGCGAATGATACTTTTAATCCCGGAGCAGCCGTAAAAAATGGTAAGATAGTGGTATTGTATCGCGCTGAGGATCTGTATGGCGTAGGTATTGGTTTCCGCACCTCAAGATTAGGCTATGCCGAAAGCGCCGACGGTATACATTATACCCGCAGGCCAAAACCTGTGTTATATCCGGCTAACGACATTGCCAAAAAATATGAATGGCCTGGTGGTTGCGAGGACCCCCGTGTGGCAATGACCGCCAAGGGCACCTATGTTGTTTTTTATACCGAATGGAACCGCGACGTCCCACGCCTGGGCGTGGCCCAGTCGCGCGACCTGATCCACTGGAAAAAATACGGCCCGATCTTTAGAAAAGCCTACAACGGCAAGTTTTTCAATGTCGCCAGCAAATCGGCATCTATATTAACACAAGTAGTTAATGGCAAACAGATCATTATTAAAATTCACGGCAAATACTGGCTGTATTGGGGCGAGCATCATGTTTATGCAGCGACATCGACCGATTTGATCAATTGGGATCCGGTAGTAGAGGCCAATGGCGAACTGAAAGAATTAATGTCGCCAAGGAAAGGTTATTTTGATAGCGATTTAACTGAATGTGGCCCACCGGCATTGATGACCAGCAAGGGGATTATCCTGTTCTACAACGGCAAAAACAAAGGCGGCGCAGGCCGCGATAGCCGCTTTAATGCCAATTCATACTGTGCCGGGCAAGCGCTGTTTAGTCGAGACGATCCGTCAAAAAATATAACCCGGCTTGACCTGCCGTTTTTGCGCCCTATGAAACCTTTCGAGAAAAGCGGTCAATACGTGAACGGCACCGTGTTTATTGAAGGTATGGCTTACTTTAAAAAGAAATGGTATTTGTACTATGGCTGCGCCGACTCAAGGGTAGCTGTAGCGGTGTATGATCCGGCGCATCCGGCGCTGCCAGACCCGGTGACTGATAATTGACATCATAGTTTGTAATTTTAAATAAATTGGAAAGGCTGCTCTGTTTTGGAGCGGCCTTTATGGTGTTATATGAAACCGAAGCGGCATAGGTCTGTTGTTTAAGAAACGACAGATCTATGCCCTCGACCGTTATTGATAAGATAGATTACGATTCAGTACATCGCTTGCTGCGTATAAGCTATATATCCGGGCACGCTTATCAATACAAAGATGTGCCCGAACAGGTTTATAAAGAATTGAAAGCCTCCCGGGTAAAAGGACGCTATCTGCGGTTTTTTGTTAAAGACAAGTACGCCTATGAGCGGGTGGACCCTTAATTCTTTATAAAGAAAGCATTTTTGTTCCAGCTGAACATGCGGAACGGCTAAAATGAAACAAGAATTTTGCAACTACCGGGGCAGAATTTCCGTATGTTAGGGATAAAGACCGATCTTTACCCCATGTCGAACCCCTTGTATACCTTTACCCGAGCCATTGGCAACCGCTGGGGAATGCTCATCGGCAAACCGTCAGCGTTTACTTTGGAGGCTCGTGTGTTTCATTCCATTAGCCTGGGGATCGCCACTCTGGCCACGATCTATTTGCCTTATGACCTGTACGCCGGGCTTTATATGGCTGCGCTATCATGCGTTATGTTTGCCAGTGTTTTTGGATATGAATATCATCGCTCGCGGTTTCGCCGCCTGCCGCACCGCAGTCTGCTGTTCGGAATCATGGGATTAATATTACTGTCGGTGAACTATTTTGCCAATGCAGGTATTTATGGTTCAACCGATCTGATTTGGCCGGTATATTTGCTGCTTATCCTGACAATATGCTCAACCCGTCACCAAGTGTACTGGGTATTAACATACCTCGTGGTCTTTGCACTGGTACATGTGGCCGAGCACCAGTATCCGGGTTTAGTTCACTATCCTTTCCGCCCGGGCGATGGACAGTTCAGAGACCGCATCACCGCGTTTCCGATACCGGTAATTGCTATGGCTATTGTTATCGGCGTATTCCGGCGCAACTATGACCGTGAAAGGGCCAGGGTTGCACAGCGAGATGCCGAGAAAGGCCGGCTGCTGTCCATTCTTTCGCATGACCTTAGGGCGCCTTTTATACAGGTTGGGCAATATGTGGAACTTCTTGACGATAATATCCTTTCTGCCGAGGACCGGACAAGAATGGCGCGGACGCTGCAGCAAACAAACAACCAGGCACTGGACCTGGTGACAAACCTACTTTATTGGTCGCGTTCACAATTAGAAGGCTCGACCATGCATCTTACCCAATTAACGCTATCAGAGACTTTGGACAATACCCTGGCTATAGCAAGTGCATGGGCCATACAGAAAGGTATTTTGCTGGAGCAGCAGGTTGATGCGACGATGAAGGTTGTTGCAGATGCTGACATGCTGCAATTGGTGGTCCGCAATCTTTTACAAAACGCGACAAAGTTCACTGCGCGGGGAGGAACTATACGGATTGAAACCACGATTGTTGAAAACCGCTGCCGGCTTACTGTAAGTGATACAGGTACCGGTATCCCGATAGAGCAGCAGGAAACATTATTTATGGGCACCTCAGCACCAGCCTACGGCACTGCTAACGAAAAAGGCGTGGGCCTGGGTTTGCAGCTTTGCCGCGAATTTATGGAACGCCAGGGTGGCAGCATCAGTGTAGAGAGCAAACCCGGCGAAGGGGCGAGATTTAGTATTGAGTTGCCGCTGGGCTGACCGGGGTTTAGTTTTAAATCTTCTGTTTTGCCTGAAACGGCATAATTATAAGCATCAGCCAATAAACTAATCCGTTTCTTCCCCATGCCCGATGCTATTTGCTTCAGGATCAATGACAGTAACAAGCTTTTGATAAGTTCATCCCCGCACTCCAAACCAAAAATAAAACCGGCGCAAAAAAAAGCCGCTCAAGAAAACAAGCGGCTTTATTATAAATTATGGTGTATCGACTAAATTATTCGACCGTTACCGACTTTGCCAGGTTACGTGGCTGGTCCACGTTACAGCCGCGCATTACGGCTATGTGATACGCCAGGAATTGTAATGGTATAGTGGCCAGCAATGGCACAAAGGCATCGTCTGTTTGTGGTATTTCAATCACATACTCGGCCATTTCCCTTACCTGGGTGTCACCTTCGGTAACAATAGCGATTACGTGGCCGCCACGGGCTTTAACTTCCTGTATATTGCTTACCACTTTCTCGTACGATGAATTTTTTGTAGCGATGAATACCACCGGTAATTCGGCATCAATTAAGGCGATAGGGCCGTGTTTCATTTCGGCTGCCGGATAGCCTTCGGCATGCACGTATGAGATCTCCTTGAGCTTCAAAGCGCCCTCTAAAGCCACGGGGAAAGAGCTGCCCCTGCCCAGGAACAAACAGTTGTTTGAATCTTTAAAGCGGGCGGCGATTTCTTTAACGCGGTTATTACACTGCAACGTGCGGTCAACCAATG
>DATCXS010000203.1:0-2541 GCA_036565645.1 Mucilaginibacter sp. | reverse complement strand
CGCCTGCCGCTAATCTGCAATCTGTTATCAAGGTTTTGCAAAAAGATTTTAAGCACAAAACCAATATCAATATCGAGCCTATTATTGGGTCGTCTGGCAAATTGGCGGCGCAGATCAGGAATGGCGCTCCTTTTGATGTTTTCCTATCGGCAGATATGCGTTTTCCGGAGTCGTTATATCAGCAGGGCTTTTCAACCAAAGCACCTGTTGTTTATGCTTACGGCAGCCTGGTTATCTGCAGCATCAAAAACATTGGTTTCGAAAACTGGGAGCGCACCATGCTTACTCCGCGTATAAAAAAAATAGCCATCGCTAATCCGGTTATTGCGCCGTATGGCAAAGCAGCAAAAGAAGCACTGCAAAAAAGGGGCATCTTTGACAATGTGAAAAATAAAGTGGTTTATGGCGAAAGCATATCCCAGATAAATACCTATATCACTACCGGCATAGTTGATGTGGGTTTTACTACCCAGGCGCTATTGAAAGACCCGGCTAATAAAACCATTTTATATTGGAAAATTATTGACCCTAAAAGCTATTCGCCTATTAAACAGGGAATGGTGATCTTAAAACATGCTGCATCGAATCCCAACGCTCAAAAGTTTTATAACTATCTTTTAGGTGCCGATGCCAAAAAGATACTTGAGCAATACGGCTATCGCATTTAACATCAATCTCACCGATGGACCTGTCACCGATCTGGCTTACCCTAAAACTGGCAACGATAACCACCTCGCTGCTATTTATAGCCGGGTTACCTTTAGCCTGGTGGCTTGCAGGCCGACGTTCCATTTTTAAGACTATTATTGAAGCTATTATTACTATGCCATTGGTTTTGCCGCCATCGGTATTGGGTTTTTATTTACTGCTGGTATTTAGTCCGCAGCAGGGTTTGGGTAAATGGCTGCATGATGCTTTCGATATCCAGTTTGTGTTTTCATTTAAGGGGTTAGTGCTCGCATCTTTTATCTACAGCATGCCTTTTATGACAGGGCCTATTAAGTCGGCTCTGCAACAATTGCCTGCATCGTTGGCACAAGCGTCTTACACCTTAGGCAAAACGCGCTGGCAGACGTTCAAAAGCGTGCTGCTGCCCAATATCAAACCCTCATTATTAACCGCCGCCGTGTTGACCTTTGCCCATACGCTCGGCGAGTTTGGCGTGGTGCTGATGATAGGCGGAAATATTCCGAACGTAACCCGGGTAGCATCCATAGCAGTTTACGATTCAGTAGAGCAAATGGATTACGCCGCTGCCAATAACTATTCGCTGATACTTTTCGCCATTACATTTATGCTGGTGATTGGTGTGTTTATTTTTAATAAGTACCAGGCTAAATCCCCCTTAGAATGATCAGCATAACGATAGAGAAAAGATTAAAGGTTTACCGGGGACAGCATGTGCTCAGCGTTGACCACCAATTTGCCGGCAGTAGCATTACCAAAATATACGGACCATCTGGTGCAGGGAAGACAACGCTGTTAAAGATCATTGCCGGGTTGATACAGCCGGAGCAGGGCAAAATAACCTTCGGCAGCCAAATTTGGTTGGATACCGCCGCAGGTATTAATCTATCGCCACAAAAACGCATGCCTGGATTTGTTTTTCAGGATTATGCGCTGTTTCCCAATATGACGGTTGCCGAACACCTGGCCTATGCAACAACCGACCGGGCCTGGACTGACAGATTATTGAAACTTGGCAAACTGGATACGCTGACCGACCATAAACCCATTCATCTATCCGGCGGCCAGCAGCAACGATTGGCCATTTTACGTGCCTTAGCTATAAAACCTAATTTGTTGCTAATGGATGAGCCTTTTTCGGCGCTTGATCCGGATACTAAAGCCGAGCTGATCTCAGAACTAAAGATCTTATTTAAAGAGACGGGCATCACGGTGCTGGTTGTGAGCCATAACCCGCAAGAGTTAGAAGGTTGGGCTGAGAACGAATTGTATATCGCTTAACTAAAAAGAGCGGCAAAAATTCCGCCGCTCTTTTAGATTGGTTAAATCGCATCAGCTATCGCCCGAACAGACGGGCGGTTTCGATAATCTTTATCGAAATGTACATAGACCAGTTTGCCACTTTTGTCAATAACGTAGGTAGCCGGAACAGGTAGCACATGGTCTGTATTACCGTTGTTTTGATCCAGGGCTATACCGTACTTTTTGTAGATACCAACCGTTTTATCATCCAGCACATAATTTACATCATACGCTTTCATGATCTTGTAACCTTTATCCTGAATAATAGAGAACGACGCGTGCGTCTTGCCAATGGTTTTGCTGATGTTCTCGGCTGTTTCGGGAGTAACACCAACAACATAAGCCCCTTTACCGGTAAGTGTTTGCAACGAGTCCTGTAATTGCTGCAAATGTTTGTTGCAGTAAGGGCACCACTGTCCGCGGTAAAAGAAAAGCACTACGGCCTTATGGGTCTTCAGCAACGTTTTAAGGTTAAGCACTTTACCGTTGTTATCCTTCGCTATAAAATCAGGAGCCTGCTCGCCTTTTTTTAGTCCCGACTGTGCAAACAAT
>DATCXS010000093.1:0-6841 GCA_036565645.1 Mucilaginibacter sp. | reverse complement strand
CTTAAGTTTATTTTTTTTGCTGGCGACTTTGTCAGTTTGGGGCCAAGGCAAATCAAGGGTTAACCTTATCAGCTCAACCACCTTGAGGTCGGTTCCAGGGCCAAACAACAGCCGTATCATCATAGTACATAATGGCGTATTTAAGCAGGATTACTCGACCTTAACTTCAGACAGCGCCTACTTCTATCCCGATCAAAACATGGTCGATGCCTTTGGCCACGTGGTAATTAACCAGGGCGATACGGTACATATTTATTCGGACAAGCTCAATTATAATGGCAATACCAAAATAGCGGTATTGACAGACCACGTAATAATGGTAGATAAGGACGCTACGCTCACTACCAATAATTTCACTTACAACACAGCTACCCGTATTGGCACCTATGTAGACGGGGGTAAATTGCTTAATAAGGAGAATACAGTAACCAGTAAAAACGGCTATTATTTTGCTTTTACACGTGATGCTTATTTTAGGTATGATGTAGTTTGCAAAACACCCGATGCGGTAATTAAAACCGATACCATGCGGTATAACTCGGGTACGCGCATTAACTATTTTTACGGGCCTACTATCATCAACGGAAAGGATAAAGACAACCTGTATACCGAACACGGCACTTACAACACCGTTTTAAAACAGGCGGCCTTTGGCAAAAACAATCTGTACACCAGTAAAACCAAATCGTTAAAAGGCGATAGCTTATTTTACGACCGGCTTAAGGGATACGGCCGCGCCGTAAAACATGTAATTTTTACCGATACAGAGCAAAAAATTACGCTCCTGGGCGACCTTGGCGAATATTTTAAAAGCAACGAATTAGCGATAGTAACGCAAAATGCCTATATGATTTTTGTTACAGAGGATAGCACATCCGCTGCAAAACCTGCCGCAAATTCATCAAGCGATACGGCAAAGGCATCAAGCAAGCTTACGCTTATCAAAGCCGATAGCCTTTCCAAATTGCTGCCGGACGTTTCCGGATTAAAACCGGGCGATAAAAACCTTTCTGTCGATACGTTAACTAAACATAACAAGGGTGCTGCTGATACTTTGAACAAAGCTTTGCAAAAGCTGAATGGTGCCAAAATGCCCGATAAAAAATTGAGCTTCCAGGGCATCAAAGATTCGATTACCAAAAGGGCGGCGCCTGGTGTTAAAATGCCGGCAGCAGCTGCTGTTGCGAAAGCAACGGCCATAAAAAAACCAGCTCACGCATCGCTGCTAACCAAGTTCCCTGAAAAGGTGATCCCTAAGCTTGATCAACCTGTTTATAAGTTTGCCGATACGGTGAAAGAAAAGCCCAAACTGAACCCTAACATCCGTTACGATTCATTATTTATGGCTGGTGATACTTTCAAAACGCGGATGATTACCTATAAAGATTTTAAGTTGTTGAAAAAGCGCCAGTATGAGCTGGCCCATCCCGACACTTCTGTTAAAAAGACTGTCCCCGTTGCAAAAACAACAGAGCCCGAAGTTTATACCAAGCCGGTTAAACATATTGATCCCATACGATTTTCAATATCGATAGATACCACTTTCCGGTACTATAATTATTTTGCCGACATGCCCAAGCCGTGGGCAAATATCAGGTTATTGGCGTCATCCTCTCCGAAGCAGACGGTTTCGGCGCCATTGGTCGCAGGTAAATCTGCTGCTCCAAAGTTAACGGTAACCGACTCGCTGAAAATCAAACAAAAGGCCGATTCGCTGGCCGCTGTAGCTGCCGCTAAAGAATTGCCTGATACAACCCGTATCAGGATTGTGAATGTATATAATAATGCCAAGATCTATAAGTCTGACCTGCAGGCCAAGGCCGACTCGATGTTTTACTCGAGCGTCGACTCTACCATCCGTATGTATGTCAACCCTATGATCTGGACGCAGAAATCGCAATTATCCGGCGATACCATTAATCTGCAGATGAAGCACAAAAAGCTTGATAACCTGGATATGTTTCCGTCGGCCTTTATTGTCAACATCGAAAAAAATGATTCAACGCATTTTAATCAGGCGGGCGGCAAATTCATGCACGGCCAATTTAAAAACGGGAAACTAAATTCATTTACTATCATCGGCAACGCCGAAACCATTTATTTTAAACGTGATACGGTTAAAAACGTAGTCACCGATATGTCAAAGACGCAAAGCGGACGCGCCTACTTTAACTTTGAAAACGGTGAAATAAGCAGTATAGCCTTCACCGAAAAATATGAAGCCAATGGCATACCGATAGGTAAGGTTAAAGATGAGGATAAAGTCCTAAAAGGGTTTATCTGGAAACCTAAAGAAAGGCCGGCATCCAAAGCGGCTATTTTATCGCATTCTAACAACAAAGCATCTGCGGCAAAAAAAGGCACAGCCAAACCGGGTACTGCAAAAAATAAATCGGCCATTAAAAACCCCGGCTCTAAAGCCGCCGCAGATACCGCCGGTGTTAAATCGGCTACTGATAGTTTGATTGATAAGCCCGCAGGCACCAACGTAAAAACGGATAGCCTGAGCAAAAAAACAGAGCAGTTAAACCAAGTGCGAATAAAAAAGGATATGCCCCCAATAGTTAAACCCGGCTCGGCACCCGGCGCTCCCCGCGATACGGTTCGTACCGATCGGGCTTTAAAGCCTGGCCGCGATAGTGTGCGCAGGGATACTACACCGGTAAAAAAGCCGGCTACGCCAAAGCCTTAAAGGCTATTTAAAAATTCAGTGAGTTTTTCTACGGCAATAGCCCGGTGACTGATATTGTTTTTTTCTTGCAGGCTCATTTGGGCAAAGGTTATGTCATAACCATCGGGTTGAAAGATCGGATCATAACCGAAGCCGCCATTGCCAGTTGGTTCTTTGCGAATAGTGCCTTCAACCGTCCCGTCAAAAAAATGCTCTTCGCCATTCCAGACCAGCGAGATCACCGTACGGAAACGAGCCTTGCGATTAAGGTTATCGCCCAAATTATTTAGAACTTTGGCAATGTTAGCAGCATGATCGCCGTGCTTACCGGCATATCGCGCCGAGTAAACACCAGGCTCTCCGTTCAGTGCGTCTACCTCCAGCCCGCTATCATCGCCAAAGCAATTAACATGGTATTTGTTATAAATGAATCTGCTTTTAATGGATGCATTTTCGGGAAAGGTCGCGCCGGTTTCTTCGATATCGTCCTGGCAATTAATATCGTTGAGGCTTAGCAGCTCAATACGTCCGGCCAGTTTGGCTTGTACTTCTTCAAGTTTATGCGCATTGTTGGTGGCAAATACCAGTTGTTGCATACTACAGGTTTTTCATCTGATCCCAAAAAGCTTTTTTGTTATCAATATTGGTCATCATCTCCTCAAAGTTAAAACTGTACAGCAAAGCGTAATCGGGCAATTGTTTAAGCTGATTAAGCGGCAGCGGCTCCAGTTTGGCAGGTATCGCGTTTTTACCCAATACCAGCACCTTTTCAGGACGGAAATATTTTAACAGATCATCCCAATTATTAACCTCCGCTTTATCTATATTGAATATAGCCACATCATCCAGCTCAAACCCTTTACGTTTCAGGATACTTTGCAGGGCAGTTAAATGTTCGTCGGCTATAAAATCCAGGCCAGGATAATGGGTGATAATTAAGAACGACTTTTTATTTGCCCCCAGGTAATTAAACGCTGTAACCGATGCCTGTACAACAGGCCCGGGTTGCGCGGCGGGTGTCGGCTCAGTACCAGGCATTGCCTGTGCAGGCACATTAACCGGCCGAGGAGCAGGCTCGGTCACAGCAGTTTCTGCCGCTTGTGCAACAGCAGGGCGTTCAATCGATTTTTCGTTTGGTAAAAGGTAAATTTCGTCCTGAAAAATGTATTTTAATGCTGCCGCGTTCTCTGCCTTCACTTTAACAAATTTTAACCAAAAATAGTTAAAGTGTTTGATGCTTTATTGGCATATTCGCATTATTATAAAGCCGCAGATATTAAAAGGCTGGGTTTTACAGTTATATATTGATAAATTTTACCGAAATTCGGGCGTTTTTGCAGGCATTGCCTGTGGTATTTTAAAAAGCATAAATGAGAAAGTTTGGGTTAGTAGTTTTAGGGTTTGTTTTGTTTGCTACCCTTGCCAGTGCGCAGCGCAAAATAGAGTTAGATAAAATTGTTGCAGTTATAGGCAACAGCATTGTGCTGCAGTCTGACATAGAAGGTATGAATGCCCAGGCACTGTATCAGGGCCAGAAGGCTGATAAATGCGTATTGGTTCAGGATCAGATATCGACCAAAATATTGGTGCAACAGGCGGCTATTGATAGTATTGAAGTAAAAGATGAAGACGTTGATGCTGAGATTGACAGGCGCGTACGTTACTCGATACAACGCGCCGGGGGGCAGGACCGTTTGGAGCAATTGCTGGGCCGTTCGGTATTACAGTACAAAGAAGAAATCAGGCCCGATGTAAGGGAGATGTTGGTTGCGCAGCGCATGCGTCAGCATATTACCGAGAAGCTGAACACTACCCCACAAGACGTAAGAGACTATTTCAGAAAACTACCTAAAGACAGCTTGCCGACCTTTAACAAAGAGGTTGAGGTTGCCGAGATTGTTTTTGAGCCGAAACTGACTAAACAAGAAAAAGATATTTATCGTGAAAAGGCACAAGAACTATTAGACCGGGTAAAAAAAGGCGACGACTTTGGTGCTTTGGCTACGGCCTATTCGCAAGACCCCGGCACTGCACCTCAAGGCGGCGACGATGGTTTCATAGACCGTAACACGGGTTATGTAAAAGAATTTGTAGGCTGGGCATTTAAATTAAAAGCAGGCGAGTTGTCTCCGGTTTTTGAATCGCCTGAATTCGGTTTTTTCTTTTTGCAGGTATTAGAGCGCCGCGGCGAGCAGGTACACACACGACACATATTGATTGCGCCGCCCATTACACCTGAAAGCCTGGATCGCGCAAAAGGCCGCGCCGATACTATTTACAACTTATTGGATAAAAACCGGAAGGTTGACTTTTTTGCAAGTGCGGCATCATTCTACTCGGACAATAAAGAAACCAAATATAATGGCGGCTTATTGATGACCTCGGAAGGGGTTGAAAACCGTACCAGCTTTATCCCTACCGACAAACTTGATCCGCAGGTTGAAGCGGTTATTGATACTATGAAAGCAGGCGGCATATCAAAACCGGTAATATTTACCGACCGTCAGGGTAAAAAAAGCTATCGTATATTTTACCTGAAATCAGTAGTTGATGCACATAAGGCCAGTTTAGAGCAAGATTTTGCCAAGCTAAAAGATTATGCTACCAGCGACAAAATAAACCGCACCATAGCTAACTGGTTTGATAAAAAGAGAAAAGAGACCTATATCAGAATTGATCCTCAGTTTCAAAACAGCTGCCCTGTATTAAAAAGCTGGGCATCGCCAGACCAACCGCAACCGGTGGTTAGCAGCCAGGCTCAATAAACCTTAAAACTATGCAACATCAATCCGACGTAGAAGCAGCGGACGCTTTAAAGCAAGCTTATCAAAAAATACGTGCTGAAATAAGCAACGTAATTGTTGGACAGGATGAGGTAGTAAAGTTTGTACTGATCTCTATATTCAGCAATGGGCATTGTTTATTGGTTGGCGTACCCGGATTAGCGAAGACCTTATTGGTACAAACCGTATCGCAGGTATTGGATCTGGATTTTAACCGCATCCAATTTACGCCCGATTTAATGCCCTCTGACATCATCGGTTCAGAAATTTTGGGCGAGGACAGGAATTTTAAATTTATACCGGGGCCGGTATTCTCTAACATCATTCTGGCCGACGAGATTAACCGCACACCGCCAAAAACGCAAGCCGCTTTATTAGAGGCTATGCAGGAGAAAGCGGTTACTGCTGCGGGTGTGACGCATAAACTTGCGCAGCCTTTCTTTGTACTGGCTACTCAAAACCCGATAGAACAGGAAGGCACCTATCCGCTGCCCGAAGCGCAGTTGGACCGCTTTATGTTCAAGGTATCATTAAACTACCCATCGTTTAAAGAAGAGCTGGAAATTGTAAAAAACACCACCAGCAGTTTAAATCAAACGGTAGAAAAAGTATTGAATGCCGAACAGATCATTTATTTCCAGCAGTTGGTCAGAAATATCCCGGTAGCAGATAACGTATTAGAATATGCGGTTAACCTGGTTGCCAAAACCCGCCCTGACGGCGAATTAGCTGCCCCTAACGTAAAACGTTTGCTCAACTGGGGTGCTGGCCCGCGGGCGTCACAATTTTTGATCCTGGGCGCCAAATGCCATGCGGTAATCAACGGCAAATACTCGCCGGATATTGAGGACGTAAAAGCCATAGCTAAACCTATACTGAGCCATCGTATTGTTCGCAGCTACCATGCTGAGGCAGAGGGGTTGTCGACTGATGATATTATTGAGCAACTCTTTTGAGTTAAAGATTGTTTTATTAAAGATTGAAGATTAGGATTATAATTTGATCGACTCGCCCTGAGCAGGTTGGGTCTTGTTTTAGGACGATACAGATTAAAAAGAAGAGGCTGCCCATTTTGAGACAGCCTCTTTTCTTTTATAATAATGATCCGCCATTAATAGATGGTTTCCGACCAATCTTTAATCTTCAGCAACTGATCTTTCAACAAGTTATCAATTCTCAATCGCCGAGAAAACCTCCAACAGAATATTCCAGGTATGTTTGGTGGTATCAAGTTCCCAGATACGCACATAGTTGAAGTTACTTACAATTTCCCCTTTTTTAATACGGGCACGGCCATAAGTATAGGCCAGGTCATTACTGGTCGACCGGCCGCCGTTTATAGTTTCGGCAGAAATAGTTATGGCTTCATTATCCAAAAATTTCAGCA
>DATCXS010000365.1:0-2744 GCA_036565645.1 Mucilaginibacter sp. | reverse complement strand
TACCGACACCGTGGAGCTAAATTATGTGAAGCGCAAGGCGGCTATGGGCAAGGATGATTATGAGCTGACCGGCCGGGTGTTGAAAGAGGTTAAGATCAACTCGACCAAGATCATCCCCAACTCCCGTAATGTGTTCGGGCCTGGTGGATCGGACCTGGTATTTGACCGAAAAGATATCAAAGAATCCGGCACCGTAAATTTATATGAATTGCTTGCGCAAAAATTACCGGGATTTAAAGTAATCGGCTCATGGATCGTGGGTTTTAGGGGTGAGCAGGAGGTGCTCCCTATATTGTCCTTTAATGGCTATTCTATAGATCTGAGGATTGACGGATGGCCCCTACCGCTTGACTTGGATTTAGTTAGCAATAACACCCCTGGAGTCCAAGCAAACAGTATAAAGGACATAATAGCTTTCCCTATTGCCGGGCCCGGCAGGGCCAAACTAATATGGTTTCAAAATCCAAGCGATGTAATTGATGCCTTAAGCAACTATAAAATAGAAGGGTTTACTGGGCTTGAAGTTGCTTATTCAGCCAAAAACACTAACCGTGCCGGGCTTAAAGATTTTGCCGGGAATGTTGTAGATACCTGGGCACACGTAGAGATTACCACAAGCAGTGGTAGGGGTTGGTACCGTAAAACCCCGCCTGCCAGCACTACCTACCGTCCGTTGCCGCTGGCAAGCCCTAAGTTATTTTATAGCCCAAAATATAATGTTGAATCGCCGGTAAAAGAACCAGATTACAGGTCGACCATATTTTGGGAGCCGGATGTTGCTACCGACCGGAACGGTAAGGCACATGTATCTTTTTACACATCGGATATTAAAGGCAAATACACCCTGAAAATTGCCGGCATGGCCGACCAGGGTGGGCTGGGTGACGCAACATTTAAGATTAATGACGTAAATGCAGCTGACGATGCAAAGCCCGTGCAGAACAATCCGCCGAAAAAGGCTGCTGTTAAAGTACCTGCTGTTATTGACGGTATCAAGCGCATAACCGACCCGCTGGACAGCCTGAACAAACGCATGCCTGCCGAAAAAGTTTACCTGCAAACCGACAAGCCTTATTACAACATTGGCGATACGTTGTGGTTTAAAAGCTATTTGGTAAACGGGCTGGATTTAAAGCCATCAACAATAAGTGGGCTGTTATATGTTGAGCTTGACGATGATAGTCTGGTGGCGGCCCGTCGGGTGGTAATAAAAGTTAAAGATGGCATAGGTTGGGGGCAAATGGCTTTACCTAAAAAGATCTTTCATGAAGGCGCTTACACGTTACGTGCGTATACCAACTGGATGCAAAACTTCGGTCTCGATTATTTCTTTACCAAAAGGCTTTATTTGGGCGAAGTTAAACGTTCAACCTGGCTCATTAATACCGAGGCCAATATTACCAATGTCAACAACAAAGATCGCTTAAACATCAACCTTAAATTGAGTAAACCAGATAACTTACAAGCCCCGGTTGCAATGAAGCAGGTTGAGGTTACCTTATTTGAGCTAAAGAAAGAGATTTATAATTTTCAAAATTGGCTTTACAAAGAAAAGCTGCAAACCGGCGTTGACGGCAGCCTGAAACTAAGCGTCGATCTTACTAAAAAACTAAATGGCAACCGGCTGCGCATGCAGATCAAGAGCCTGGACAAAGAAGACAATGAAAAAACTGTACAAGCTCCGGTTATCATCTCGCGAGATCAAAATATCGACCTCCAATTTTTGCCCGAAGGCGGTAATTTAGTGGCGGGTTTAAAATCGGTAGTAGGGTTTAAAGCCCTCGGCGAAGATGGATCGAGCGTAGCAGCAAGCGGAGGGATTTATACGGCCGCGGGCAAGCAAGTGGCCTCTTTTATTACCGCGCATAACGGCATGGGCTCGTTTGAGTTTACACCGCAGGCTAATGAAATCTATGTCGCCAAAACAACTACACCTGTAAACAAGACTTATAAATTTCCGGCTGTAAAAGCAAGCGGAACAGTGATGCACATTGACAACCCTGAAAAAAGTAATAACCTGACGGTTACCTTGAACGGGCTTAATAGTTTAGGTATAGATGCTCCAAGCTATTTGATTGGCTGTGCAAAGGGTTTGATTTATTATTCGCAGCAGGTTAAGGAAAATCAAACACAATTCATTATTTCAAAAGTACCGTTCCCCAGCGGCATAGTTCATTTCATTTTGTTTAAAGATACCCTGCCGGTAAACGAACGAATGACTTTTATTGATCATAAAGATCAGTTTAATATCAGCGTTAAAACCAATAAACCCATTTATGACAAGCATGATAGTGTTGGGGTTGATATTGAGGTGAAAGACAAAAGCGGTTTCCCGGTTCAGGGTAGCTTCTCCTTAGCCGTTACCGATGATTCAATAGTACCCCCCGATACACTTAGCAACTCGGGCATTGTAGCCGACCTGCTACTCAATGCCGAATTAAAGGGCCGCGTTGAATCGCCGGGATATTATATTAACCGTAAAGACAATGCCGCCTGGCAAGCCTTAGATAACCTGTTGCTTACTCAGGGCTGGGTTGGGTACGACTGGAAAGATATTTTTGAGCCTGCAAAACCACCACAATTTATTGCCGAGAAAAAGCTTGTGGTAAAAGGTAGAGTTACCAATTTGCGTAATAAGCCCGTAGCTCAGGCCCCGGTGATACTTTCTTCTGCAAAGCCACGATTTTTAATCACCGCCATAACAGACGCCGATGGGAACTATGAATTTGAAAATCTACCGACTA
>DATCXS010000453.1:0-20731 GCA_036565645.1 Mucilaginibacter sp. | reverse complement strand
TTTTTTATCGGCAATCAAAAAAGCTTATTTAGCGCTACGTTTAAGTTAAATGGCCTGTTTAATAATGTTAACGGATTGCAGATAGGTAATAACGTCCGGTTTGCCGGCATCAATGTTGGCGTGGTTGATGATATCGATATTATGAACGATACAACAGTTAAGGTGACGCTGACCATTGATGACGACGTTAAAAAATTCATCAAAAAAGATGCGCGCATGAGCATAGGCAGCGACGGCCTGATGGGCGATAAGCTGGTTGTACTAATGCCGGGCGGTGCCAACACTACGCAAATGGTAAAAGACGGCGACCGCATTGGCGCCATTAATCCGGTTGATGTAGATAGGATCATCAATAAATTCACCAAAATGGCCGACAATGCCGGAACCCTGATCGACAACCTGTCGCAAATCGTCGAAAAAGTTAACAATGGCCGGGGCAGCCTGGGCAGGCTGTTAAATAATGATAAAATGGCTAAAGAGATGGAAAGTACGGTCAGCCAGGCTAAAGCGACTATTAAAAACGTGCATAAAACCTCAACAACGTTAAATGAAGACCTAAAGGCAGCTCAACATAATTTCTTATTAAAGGGCTTTTTCAAGAAAAAACAAAAGGCCCAAAAAGCCAAACAAGACTCTATTAAAGAGGCAAAAGAAAAAGCGGCAAAAAAGAATCAATGATTTTTTAATATAAATTACTTAAGGTCAGGTTAATTTATCCGTATATTTATAGACCAATTAGTCTATAATGTGTTGAGTAAACAAGAACAAATTCAGGCCACTGCGTTACGGTTGTTTGTAGCCGACGGGTTTCACGGGACGCCTACGGCAAAAATTGCTGCCGAGGCCGGGGTTGCAAACGGTACCTTATTTTATCACTACAAAACCAAGGAAGATCTGGTTGTTTCCCTGTATAATAAAATTCAGGACGAGCACGCCGCTAATGTTCAGGCTATTATTAATAAAGATGATTTTATTTCCACCAAATTCAGGAACATTTTTATTCATTCTGTAAACTGGGCGATGAACAATCGCGACAAGTTTTACTATATCCAGCAGGTTACATTCTCTCCGCATCTGGCGCACATATCGCCCGAGACGCTGGAACAGCATACCGTTGGCTACTTTGAATTTATAGCTGAAGGCGTCGCCAAAAAATTACTTAAACAACAGCCGGTAAGCCTGATCATATCCATGTTTAACGGACATGTATATGGTATCTATCAATATCTGATTGCCAATAACTTTGAACCAGACGAAGAGGAAAAGATCATTAACGACGGTTATGAAATGCTGTGGGATATGGTGAAATATATGTAAGGCGACTACTCTTTTACAAGTCTGTCATTTCGAGCGATAGCGAGAAATCTATACACACACACAGGTCGCCTTATATAAATCTCTCCTGTTAATCAAGATTTCGGTAAATAAAAAAGCCACCCTAAACAGGTAGCTTTCTCATCTAATGTCCTTAAACAATTATAAATTGCTGGTAATCGCCGGATCCATTGGCGTTACCTTTGAGCGGAAACGATGGATCAGTTTGCCATTCTCGTCTAACAAGAATTTTTCAAAGTTCCATTTAATCTCGCCGGTAAAGTCTGGGTTCGGGGCTTCTGTCAAATACTTAAACAGCGGCGCAATGTCATCACCCTTAACACTTACTTTGGTGCTCATTGGGAAAGTAACTGAAGCGTAAGAAGCACAGAATGTTTTGATCTCGGCATCAGTGCCCGGCTCCTGGCCGCCAAAGTTGTTTGCCGGGAAACCAACTACCACTAACTTATCCTTGTAAGTTTGGGCCAGTTGCTCTAATTCTTTGTACTGTGGCGTAAATCCGCATTTTGACGCAGTATTAACTACCAGGATTTTTTTGCCTTTATACTTAGACAGGCTAAACGCTTTACCGTCAATAGAGGTTAGCTTAAAATCGTAAACTGACGCTGTTTTGGTAACAAACAGGAGTGCCAGACAAATTGCTAATATTTTCATGTTGTTTTAATTTGGGTTCGATGTGAGCTTATATAATGTAAAATTACTTAATAAATTGACGCTTAGCCAAATAGTAATCTTCTTTTTCTGTCATTTTTTTTTTGTCGACGGCAGATTTATCCTTATAGCCCAGTAAATGCAGTGCGCCGTGAATAATAACCCGGTGCAACTCATCAGCCTCGGAGACGTTAAACTTTTTCGCGTTTTCCTTTATCCGTGGGATAGAAATGAAGATATCGCCGACGATATGCCCTTCCTGCTCGGCGTTATCAAAGGTGATGATATCTGTATAGGTATCATGATCAAGGTATTGCTGATTTATGGTCAGTAAATAGGCATCCGAGCAAAAAATGTAAGTAAGCCCGCTTAGTTTAAAACCCTCGGCTATGATGGTATCGGTTATCCACTGCCTTACGCTTGTTTTATCTTTTATTTTGTAGGTAATATCCTCCTCAAAAAATTGAATAGCCGGCATTATAATTTAAATAGAAGTTCAACCTCATTGCCTTTGGTATTAAATACGCATTGGTCTGCAAGGTGTTTAACAATAAAAACGCCGCGGCCGGTTAAATTTTCCAGATTCTCTTCCGAAGTCGGATCGGGCAGATCGTTATAGTCGAAACCCTCACCTTCGTCGGTAACGGTCCAGGTAGCGCGTTTGGGGTCCACCTCGACGTTCACTATAACTTTTTTATCCGGATCTGATTTATTGCCATGCACAATAGCATTGGTCACCACCTCATTAAGGCAAGTCATCATGTTTGCAAAAATGTCGTCAGCAACCTGGTATTTATCAGCAATTTCCTCGATCAAATTTTCCAATAACGTAATACTCTCCCGCTTTGACGGCAGCTGTAAAGTATATAGCTCGGTGGTTTGGATAGGTGCTTGGTCCATATTATTTTGCATTAAGTTGATCAAAATACGATTTTATCTTTTGCTTGTAGTACAAATTAAGTTCGGGGGATACTGTTTTAATTTGCTCAGTTTGTTTTCCTTTAGCCTGCTGGTAGTCTTGCAGTGCCTTTATATAACCCGGGGGTATATCTTTGCCAGCGTTACTCTCTCTTTGTTTATCTTGCTCTCTCTCCTGTTCTGCTTTTTCGGCCTCCAGTAAACGGGTATGAATTTCCTGTTGGCGTTTAATTACATCATTTGTTATTTTCCTGTTTACGATATCTTTTTCAGTTTGTTCCATCTGGCGCGATATTTTGTCGGCATCTTTAACACCCGCACCGCCGTCTTTGCTTTGCTCGTTATTTAATTGTTGCAGCGACTGACGGATCAGTTGCTGCTCGCGCGCCATTTTTGCCAATTGCTCGCTCATTTGGTTATGCTGGCTTTGGCCCATTGGGGCGCTGCCCTGCTTTTGCATCTGCTCTCGCATCTTCTGCATGTTCTGGCTCAGCTTTTCTTCCATTTGCCGCAATTGCGAAACCGACATCTGCTTGCTTTTACCGCTCTTGCTGCTATTGTTCATTTTGTTTTGCAGTTGCGAAAGCGCGTCGGCCAGCATAAGCGCCAGGTTATTCATCGACGTCATGGCATACTGCTGGTTGCGGTTTGCTTCGGCAGTACGGCGTTCGCCCAGGTTGTCCAGGGCATTGTCAATTTGTGTATTTATGGCGGCTATTTCGCGGTTTACGGTCGACTGTATTTGCGGAATACGCTTGCTCAGCGAAAATAAACTATCCTCGGCAGTTTTTAAATTATCCTTTATATTTTTTTGAGTCTGTGCGGCGGTAACATATTGCGGGTCTGACGGGCTCATGCTGCGTAACGACTCCATTACTTTTTCCTGCCCAAACGAACTGTTTACCAGGCTTTTCAATAGCTCGCGGAGCTGTTTGGCGTCTACCTCTGTTTGTTTACTTTCCTGCTCCTGCTGTTCCTGCTCCATTTTTTGCGCCATCTGTTGCATTTGCTTTGCTGCGCTTTGTTGCGACTGTGAAGCCTTCGACTTGTTGTTTTTTGATAACTGGTCGGCGCTTTCCTGCATCTGGTTTTGAATCTGGTTTTCCTCGCTCTCCGGATTTGTAAAGTCCTGCTTATTTTCCGGGTTCTCCAGATCCTTCAAGTTCTTTTTGATATTCTCAAACTCTTTGTTCAGATTTTCCTGCTGCTGTTTCAAGCGGTCGGCAATCTCTTTGTCTGCCTGCGGGTTGGCATCATTTTGTTTTTGCTTGCTTTGGTCAGACAGCATTTGCTGTTTTTCGGCCAGTTTTTTTAGCTGATTAATATTTTGATTCAGCTTTTGGTCAAACTCCAGCTTTTTGTACAGCTCCAGCATGCGGTCAAGTTCTTTTTTCAGAGACTTGTTGTCCAGTTGCATTTTAGAGAGTTCGTTGCGCGTGCCTTCTTTTTGTTCCTGCTGCATCAACTGTTGTAAACGTTGTAACAGTTCTTTGGTTTTGGGGTCAAGCACATTATTTAATAAATTTTCAATCTGCTTTTGCTCTTCCAGTAGCGCTTTATTCTGCTGCTCGTTTTCGCGGCGATTATAAAGGTTCTTTTTGTTGTCTTCCTGGATCTGTTTTACCAGGTCATCCAGATCCTTCCGTTTTTGCATCAGGTCCTCAACCTGTTTCTTTTCATCAAACGACAACGAGGTCTTATTCAACAGCGTCTGCTCTATTTTCTTGGAGTCGCGCTCTATCTGGTCGGCCAGTTTAATGGCCGATTGCATTTTTTGCTTAACGCCTGTTGTGCCGGCATTTAGTTCATCGCGCAGCTCTTGGGCGTCGGGCACGTGTAATGAACGCTCGGCGGTACGGGCTTTTTGCGGGCCGTTTACCTCGTCGTTATCGGCCACCTCGAAGAAATAAGTTACCTGGTCGCCGGGCTTGATGCCCATTTCTTTCAAGCTCCAGAAATAAAAGAAATCTGACAGCGACTGATTCAGATCGGCCTTAACTGGTTTCACCATTTCTTTGCTCCCCGCTACATCTGGTGCGCCGATACGATAATGAAAGGTTAGTGACGAAAATCCATGATCATCCCGGATCTTGCCATTAAAATAAAATGCCTGGTGGCTAACAGAGTCCGGTTTTTCATCAACGCTAATGGTCGGCGGCTCATCGGCAATGGTGTTAATGCGGTATGATGCCGAGTCACTTTGCGAAACCACTGCATTTTGTGGGTTTAGCTTATAAACAGAGGGTCTCATTACCCTTTCAATATGCTCAAACAGATCAGCGCCGGTGGGTGCAAGGCTGTGCTTTTGATCATTCATCTCAAACGACAACATGCTCGCATTTTGTGTATGGAACAACCATTTAACCGTTGTGCCTGCGGGTATGGTCAGATCGCCGGCATTAGCCAGGGTTTCATTTTTTTTGTGCAGATAGGCGGGATATTTCAGCTCAACATCAAAGTGCAATAACGAAGGCCGAAGGTTGACTTTAATTTCATAAGGCTGCGATACAAAGCCGTTACCTGTCAATCTGAATGTTGTGTTTTGCTGCAGATTGCTGAACAGGTAATGAAAACGGGTCACATTTTCTTTATCCAGCTTAAATTCGGCCCCTGCCATTTCAATGTAGACATCGTGGGGTAGTTGGTTGCCGGTTAATTTCAGATCAAGTTTCAGATCCTGCCCCTGTACCGCCGACATTTTGGAATTAAGCACCACAAACTGAAATGGCGCTACCGGCGCAAAGTATTCGTTATGCCGCACAAGGCGTTTGGTACTCTCGGTCAGTATCGAAGGCGCTGCCAAACCGATGATAATGATCACAGCAGCCGGAGCCAATATCCATTTCAGATATTTACTGTTATCTTTTATATTAATGGCCGATGGGAACCGCACCGGGCGCAGGCTTTCAATCCGTTGGTCTATACTTGCTTCGATCAATGCACGGTGGCGGTCATCCTCGGCAGCCAGCTTTTTTAGCTGCAGGGTATTAAGCAGCTTGTCGTTAATATCATTAAAATGTGTGCCGATGATAGCAGCAGCTTCGTCATGCGTTAGGGTTTTGCCTAACCGCATCAGCGAAAGGACGGGCGGAACAATCAGCCAGCCAATCAAACTCAGGTTCAGCAGAATAAATCCATAGAACAATACTCCCCTGAAAAACGAATTGAAATTGCCGAAATATTCGCCCAGCGTAATAATTACGTAGGCCGAAAACAGCCCTGCCCCCAAAAATATCATCCCCCTCAACAAATTGTTCAGGTAATACTTTTTAATCAAAGTATTGATCTTTTGGATCAGAATATCATAGGTTTCAGCAGAGGGCATTGTTGACTTAAAATTATTGCGGTTTAAGTATTAAAACAGCAAAACACAACGTAAATTATATATGGACAAATTTATACCTAAATATAAGGAAAATTAAAATGCGCAATACCAAATATCGCTGTAAGTTGTTTTCTTTTATAAGAATGCTTTTAAACATCAGGGAAAGTGCTTTTAAAAGGTTAGCCCAAAAAATTTTGGCTTTAGCCAAACGGCAAGGTAAATGCATTTAAACACCGATCCGGTAGCAGCGACACCTCGCAGCCCCCTAACCGCCAAATTTACTTCCACATGATAATCAACCAATATCCCCGCACTATATTTGTAAGGTAAACTTATTAGTTTATCTAACAACATGGATAATCTCGAATTTGTATCAGATCTGCGCACTATCGTAGGGCGGTTGCTCAAGAAACTGCGTAAAGAGTCAAGCACCGGGCAGTTGCTGTCGCTGACGGAGCGCTCCACAATGGCTTTGCTGCATCAGCATAAAACCATGCTGCCAAGCGAGCTGGCTGCTACCGAAAAAATTACTAATCAGTCTATGTCAGAAATTCTCAGGCACCTGGCCGCGCTGGGTTTCATAACCCGGACGGCATCTGAACAGGACAAGCGAAAAGTACATATCAGCCTGTCTGCCGAAGGCGAAAAAACATTGTTACAGGTGCGTAATGAGCGCGACCAATGGCTAACTAAGGCCATCAACGCAACCTGCACCCCCCACGAGCAAGAACAGATTAAAAAAGCGATCAGCATCTTCACCAAAATTGTTGAATTTGAGTAACCTGTATTTGAGGGCGGTTTAGAGAGAGAAAGAATAATGGACATTAATACATTCACAGCATTCAGAAGCCGTAATTACCGGCTTTATTTTACCGGGCAGTCCATATCATTAATTGGTACCTGGATGCAAAAAACAGCGGTAAGCTGGGTAATTTATACGCTTACGCATTCAACCTTTATGCTTGGGCTTACCTTGTTTGCCAGCCAGTTCCCCTCGTTTTTATTTTCGCTGATGGGCGGTGTCGTATCAGACAGGTATAACCGGTACCGAGTACTGCTGGCCACGCAGTTTGCTTCAATGGTGCAGGCGGTTTTGTTAGCGGTACTCATTTTGTCAAAACATTACGAGGTTTGGGAGATATTGGCCTTAAGTGTCTTGCTGGGTATTATCAATGCTTTCGACGTGCCGGCCCGGCAGTCGCTGGTTATTGATATGGTTGCCGATAAAAAAGACCTGCCTAATGCGCTTGCGCTTAATTCATCTATGGTAAACATGTCCCGGCTGATTGGCCCGGCAATAGCGGGTATTATTTTAGAAGCCGTCGGCAATGGTGCCTGTTTCGTGGGTAACGCCATGAGTTTCGTGGCGGTTATTGCCTCATTGCTGATGATGCGCCTGCCCAAATATGAAAAGAAACCGCACACTAAAAATGTATTCGGCGAGCTGCGCGAGGGCTTTTCGTACATCAAGCGTACGCCCTCTATTTTATTTATATTGGTGATGCTGGCGCTCATTAGTTTGATGGTATTGCCATTTTCTACCTTGATACCTTACTATGCCCGCGATGTCTTTAAAGGCACTGCAAAAACCTTTGGTGTTATTGATAGTTTTATTGGTTTGGGTGCTTTTTCGGGCGCCCTGTTTCTGGCTTCGCTAAAGTCGGGGGCCAACCTTAAAAAGATACTCTTTATTAACACCCTCATCTTTGGCGCCGGGTTACTGGCGTTTTCTCATGAGCATAATTATTACCTGGCTTTGCTGTTTGTAACCATCGCCGGTTTCGGCATGATGTCGCAGATCACCGTAAGCAACACATTGATCCAAACTACGGTTGATTCCAATATGCGTGGCCGGGTAATCAGCTTTTATGCGATGGCCTTTTTTGGTATGCAGCCATTGGGCGGCTTGCTCATTGGCGCCATATCAAAATGGGTGGGTACGCCCGACACCTTAATGTGCGAGGGTATTGCCGCTTTACTGATAGGCGCATTACACTGGCGCTACCTTCGTCGCGAAAAACTGAAGGCCCTGCGTAAAAAAGCACTTGTCGAGCCACCTGTTATTGCAGTTGAGTAAAAAACCACCTGTTAAAATATGTTAAACCGGGCAGGCATGCGTTTATTAGCACTATTTTGGTAGGCAGTTTTAAATGAGCAGAAAGATAAAATATATAGTAGTGTGGACGGTATGCCTGCTTGCATTTGCCAAAGCCAATGCACAGGATCTGTTAAAAGGCCGTGTCCAGGAGCTGCATAATGAGGTACTGCTATCGGGCATTAAGATTGAAAATTCAACCGGGCGCCAAACCGTTTTTAGCGACCCGCATGGTAATTTCATGATCCGCGCCAAAAAAGGCGATGTGCTATATTTTACCGGCATGAACTATGTGCCAGATACCGTTTATCTGACAGATCTTAAATACCTCGTCGTTTCGCTGGTTTTAAGGCAAAACCAGTTGGGCGAAGTAAAAGTAAGAAGCACCGAAACGCACTTAGGCAATTTGAGCGTTGCCCCCCAAACGGGTCCGCTGGGTAGTAAGACCGTGCTTTACCAGCCGGGCGGCGGCTTAAAAGTTAAGATCTTTGATTCGCACAGTGGCCAGAAAAAGCGCGAGAAATTGCAAAAGTTGGAAGAAGATGGCGAGAAATACCGCGAGATTGCGGCGGCATTTAATGAAGAAACCGTAAAGAAATATATCCCGCTAAACGGGCAGGAGCTTAAAAACTTCATCCAAAAATACATGCCCGATGTCGACACTTACTTTAGTAACAGTTTTAATATGGGTGTTTATATTAACGACAGTTATAAGGAGTTTTTAAAGATCCCCGAAGATAAGCGGAAATCGCCAACATATTTTCAGCTTAACAATAAGAGATAAACAACAAAGCCGCATGTTAAAGGGCATGCGGCTTGTTCATTATATATAGGCACTAATTAGGGTATTTTAAATTTGATGATTTTTCATTGTCCTTTAAAAAGAGCCGAAACCTCTCGCCGTTTTCAACCTGCATCTACCTATGAAAAACAATCCTTGGGAGGGTTATAAATACCTTGACAAACACAGTGCCAGGTGTAACAGCGCTGTTACATATTAGCTAAGCGGGGGGGTATAGTGAATTGGGGAATTAACTATTGCAGAAAAGCCTCTCCATTTAGGGAGCGGTTTGCCCAAATAGTTGCGTAAGTTTAATGAAGCTTGTTTTGACTGATGCTGTTGTAACAGGACAATCATGGCGCCTGATGGAGTAACATGAGCCAGACTGAATATTTATTCTGCCTAAAATAAAAACCTCAAACTATCCGTAAATCCTTTTGTTAAAGAAATTAATATGGAGTACAACGTATATCTGTTAGCTACTGATCCGAACAACCCTTGCCGCGACGTTATCCACTCGAGGGATACGGAGTTAAAAATAAGGGTATCTTGTTTAGATTCGGATAGCTTTGTGCCTAATCCGAACGAGATCCAGTTATTCGGGTATGCAAATAGTAAGTTGTACGCTTTTGAAACGATAGATATTTCGGCAGAAGATGCCCTGGATGTGGTGGGTGCCATACAATGGTATGCCGACTATATTGACTACCCCCAAATGGAAATATTGCCCGAGGACCCACGCCCCGGGCAAAGTGTTGCTATGTAATTATGCGTCAAGTTTTGACAGGTAATCCATATTAATTTTCATACTGGCTAACGGCGATCCGGCGGGATACTCTTCCTGCTCAATAAAATAGTAGTCTAACCCGGCCAGCTTAGCTTGTTTAAATAAACCGGCAATATCCAGCGTGCCTTTACCAAACTCTACGCTGTTTCTGCCTTTCATATCTTTTAAGTGCCACAGCTTAAAGCGGCCCTCGTAGTTTTTAAAATATTCTAACGGATCTCTGCCTGCAGCAACTACCCAGCCCAGGTCCATTTCCATAGTAACCAATTCAGGGTCGGTGTTTACTAAAAGGATATCATAAAGTGTCAGGCCGTTGTCTTGTTTAAACTCGAAATCGTGGTTGTGATAACCAAATTTCAACCCGGCCGCCCGGCATTCTTCGCCTGCTTTGTTAAAGCGCTCTGCAACTTTTTGATAGTTCGATACGGTATCGCCAGAGAAAGGCAATGACGAACATACCAGGTACTCTTGGCCCGACTCGGCAGCCTGGTCAACGGTTTTTTGCCAGTTAGCATCAATACCGCAATGTCCGCTGCGCAAGGTCATGCCCAGGTCTTTGCAGGTTTGTTTCATCTCTTTAGGGGTTAAACCGTAAAATAAACCTTTACCGCTTGCAGCAGATTCAACTTGTTTAATGCCCAGATCGGCAATAACCTTAAGGGTACCCTGCGCATCTTTCAGCATTTCATTGCGGAAAGTGTACAGTTGAATACCGGGGTCGTTTATTGCCTTTTTTGGTGCAAATTTAAAAGAGGGCAACAATACCGATCCTACGGCCAGTGCACCCATGTTTTTCAAAAAATCCCTACGCTTATTCATGTTGTTATAGTGTTGATGAGTATATATTATGCTGTTAATTACTATCCAAAAATTTAATGCTGCTAAACTGTATCGGTGCGCCGCTAAAAACAAAATACAAATTAGTCACGCCTGATACCGGGGCTATCTCGGCTTTAACATTTCCCGGTGCATAATTGCCGCTGTATTTAGCCAGTAATGTACCTTGCGGCGAACCGGCATGCAGCTCAATAGTGCCGGTTTTTTGCATGTTATTGCGGTTTAACCCCACAAACACCACCTGCTTGATGCCGGTCAGGTCTACATTAAAGCGCATCCAGGCGCCGTCGGCTTTTGCGGTGGCAACGGTACTGTCGCCATTAAATGAAATATCATGGATGCCGGTTGTCCTTGACACCGGTAGCAATGGCGCCTGCAACACCAGTGTTTGCTCGCCGGTTTGTGCAGGCTGCCCTTTGGCCCCGCGGTCGGTATAAGCGGCACGCAGGATGAAGCTGCCGTCGGCATTATTATTTCCTGCCGGGATGCTGGTAGTATAGCTGCCCCTAACCGGCAATGATTTTGCTTTAGGCGCAGGATACGCCAAACTCAACACATATTCTACAATGGCTTTTGCGTCGCCGTCTGCAAGCGTAGGGTGTGCAGGCATCATAGCATCGCCCCAGTTTCCTGAGCCGCCGGAAATAATTTTTTTAGCTAAACGATCCGGTGCGGCCGAATCGCCCTTATACTTAAGGGCCACCTGTGTAAATGCAGGGCCTAATACTTTCTCTTTAACCGAGTGGCATGAACGGCAATCGTTTTTAGCGATCAGCGCAATAGCGGTAGCATATTCAGCATTGGCATCTATGGCTCCTTGTTTTGAAGCAATGGCAGTCATGTTATAACCCTCTGACAAATAGTTGGCACTTACCGATACGCGCGACGATGGTATGCGTTTATTGGCCAGGCTGCCATCTTCCTTATCAACGACACTTACGTTATATTTTATAGTTTTATCCGGGAAGAAAAAGCTGGAGTTGCCGTCTGTAACATTAAATTTAACTACCGGCGGCTCATTCCCCGCATTTACCTGGACAGATTTGCTGTTTTTAGCGCCATGCGAATCAGTCACCGTTAACAGTGCTTTATATGTACCGGGAGTTGCCAGCTGCAAAGTTGGGTTTGCTTGCGCGATGGTTTTAAACGCTGCGCCATTGCGGGTTATCTTCCACGAGTAAGTAAGTTTATCACCCTCGTCTGCATCTTTGGTGCCAACTGACGACAGGTTAACCTTCATGGGCACAGCGCCGGCAGTTTTGCTAACCGATGCCTGTACCTGTGGTTTGCGGTTGCCCCCATTATATTCAATGCGGATCAGTTCGGCTTCCGGGTTATCTTTAAAATAGCCGTTACCATACTCTAACACATACAGGTCGCCGCTTGGGCCAAATTTCATATCGATAGGTCCGCGTAATTTAAAGCCAGGCAGGAAACGTTCCATGCCTACATAATTTCCATTATCATCTATAGATACCACATTGATCCATCCTCGCACCCAATCGGTAATAAACCATTTGCCCTCATAATAAGAGGGGAACGGGCGCGGCGCGCCTATAAAATCATCGGCATGAAAAATTGGTCCGCCAACTGCGCTGTCGCCGCCGCTCTCTAAAAGCGGAAACTTGGTGCTTTGCTGTTTTGAATAATAAATAAATGCCGGAGTAGCAGGCGGCAGGTCAACTAAACCTGTATTGTTGGGCGATGTATTTCTGGGGTGCGCGGCATCAAACCACTCCCCGGATTTTTTAGTTTCGAAATTATAATGATTATAAGCAAAATTATTGCCGACAAAATACGGCCAGCCATAAAAGCCCGGTTTTTTAGCCTGGTTAAATTCGTCGTACGATTGCGGCCCGCGATGCTCAAAGTCATCGGTACTGCCGTCCGGCCCAACCTCGCCCCAGTACAGCCAGCCGGTTTTGCTGTCAATGGTTAAGCGCCAGGGGTTACGGTTACCCATCGTATAAATTTCCGGCCTGGTTTTCGGTGTTCCCGGAGCAAAAAGATTTCCTTTCGGGATAGTGTAAGTGCCGTTTGGCTCGGGGTGTATTCTCAGTATCTTACCGCGCAGGTCATTGCTGTTTGATGAGCCTTTTTGCGAATCCTCTGGTGACATGCCCGGGCGTTCATCTAACGGAGAAAAACCGTCAGACGCTCTTGAAAACGTATTATCTCCCGTACTTAAATATAAGTTCTTGTTCTTGTCAAAAACCATCCCGCCGCCAACGTGGCAGCATTCGTAACGCTGCACTACCACATCAAGCAGTTTTTTGCGCGACGCCACGTTCAGCGGGCCTTTGCCATCCCAGGTATAGCGCTCTAATGTGTTTTTAGGATCGTTACCGGCGGGGGCATAGTAAACGTATATCCAATGGTTTTTGTAAAAGTCCGGATCAAGCACAACGCCCTGCAGGCCATCTTCGGCCTCGCTCACTTCGCCGGTTTGGCTAACGTATTTGGTGCTCACGGCAAACTCATGGATCACCGATATTTTTTGCGTGGCCGGGTTGTACATTTTAAGTTTACCCTTCCGCTCGGCATAGATAACTTTCCCGTCTTTCAGTACCTGGAACTGCATAGGTTCTTCTATGCGCTGGGCCAGTACTACTTTGGTAAAACGGTTGTCCTCCGGCTTAATATTTGACTGGGCCGAAGCATTTAAAAGTACGGTGGCTGTTAGTAAGCCTGTGAGTAAAATACGGTTAAACATAATTTGGTTGTTAAGGTAGCAACGAAGGCTGGTTTTTATTGAGGACTAGGCGCTATATCGCCGATTTTTTACAAAAGATCAAATTTGTTACAAAAATCACATATAAATTGGCAAATCAAACATATTTAAAATTCTGCGGATGACATTACGCGGGGCTTATGATTTAAAGGATTTTTCGCCTAAGTTTGAGAAAGCCTTTTGTAACCCATACCCAGGCATCGTCAGGTTAAAAGACCGTCGAGAACCAAATAAATATGAAAATTAAGCACGCCCTTGTTGCCCTCGCGGCACTTTTATTTACCCGGTCTGCATTTGCGCAGGTGCCCAAAAACATTAACGCGACATCAAACATTGCCGACCCGGCTATGCAAAGCAATTTTAAAACCCCGCCGCACAGCGCACGCCCCTGGGTGTTCTGGATGTGGCTAAGGGTTGATGCTGATGAAAAAGCTATTACTGCCGACCTGGAAGAGATGCACAAAAAAGGCATCGAGGGAGCTATTTTATATGAAAGCGGTACAGGTTATGAGCCCAGCTCTATGGTAGCCAACATGGTTTTAGAAGGCAAAAAATATGTGGTAAAACCGAGTGCTGATTTAAAAGGCGCATATCAGGCGCCGTTGCCTAAACTTATTCTGAAACCATGGGATAATCGTGTTCGCGAACTGTTCAGGTATGCTGCTAAAGAAGCCAACCGCATTGGGATAAAGTTTGTGCTGAGCGTAGGTTTGGCCGGTACATCGGGACCTATCAGCCCCGAATACGGTCAGCAGGAGTTGATCTGGTCAGAAAAAGATATTGTTGGCGGGCAGGCAATTAACGAACAACTTCCTGAACCGTCGCAAAACGTATTGGCTACACATGCATCGCTTACCGCGGCAGCCGCCGATTACAAAAAGAAATTAGCCCGGATGCCGGCGACTGTAAAAAATGAATTTAAGCGACATGAGATAGCGATACTTGCTGTACCCGACGAGCCGAATGCCAAAGTTTGGCAAGTGATCGATATCTCGGATAAGCTGGACGCCAACGGCAAGCTGCAATGGAATGCACCGGCCGGCAAATGGAAAATTATGCGCTTTGCGTACCGTCCAACCGGGCGCCATGATGTATGGGGTTATTTTACCGATGGTATGAGTAGTGAAGCACTCGACACCACCTGGAACACTACCATTGGAAAAATGCTTAAAGAAATGACCCCCGATGAGCGCAAAGGACTTTACGGGGTTGAAGACGATAGCTGGGAAGGCGGAGAGGTTACCTGGACCAAACTATTCGCACACAAATTTAAAGAGCAGCATCAGTACGACCTGATTAAATGGTTACCAGCCATTGCCGGGCTTACACTCAACGATACTACAAAAACCGACGGTGTGCGCCGCGACTATTACCGCACTATTGCCGACCTGATAGCCAGCAACCACTACGGCCATTTGCGTGAGCTGGCCAACCAAAATGGGCTGGTCTGCTATTCGGAAGCTGCCGGCCCCAATACCGCACAGTTAGATAATCTGAAAAACTCTAATGCGGTGGATATGGCGATGGGCGAGTTCTGGATTCCCTCTGTCCACCGCCCGACACCCGAACGGCGTTTCCTGTTGCGCAATACGGCCACGGCTAATCATGTGTACGGCAAGCGCGTTACTGCCTGCGAGGGCTTTACTTCTGTAGGCCCCCATTGGGAAGAAAGCTTTTTTGACCTGAAGAATGTAGCCGACCAGGCTTTTTGCGATGGGTTAAATTTGAACGTGTTCCATAATTTCAGTCAATCTTTATTGGTGGATGCCAAGCCTAACTACGTTTATTTTGCGGGCACGCATTACAGCCGCAACGTAACCTGGTGGGACGAAACGCCCGCCTTTAATGCCTACATGGGCCGTTGCTCCTATATGCTGCAGCAAGGGCTTTTTGTGGCCGATGCCTTGTATTACACCGGCGACGGCATTGGGCATGGCGAGCAAATGAAATCTAACCCGGCGCTGCCGGCCAACGGCTATGATCATGACAACTGCAACCTGGATGTGCTCTTACATCGCGTTAGCGTAAAAAACGGGCGACTGGTTTTGCCGGATGGGATGAGCTACAAAATGCTGGTACTGCCCAATCAGCCTAAGATAGCCGAGGCGGCATTGCAAAAAATTGCTGAATTGGTAAATGGGGGTGCCATTGTTGTCGGCCCACAGCCAGTCGGTTTGGCGGGTTTGGCTTTAAATATGGATGAAAATATCAAAGCTCAAGTCCTGATTGACGAATTATGGTCGCCGACTGCAAAACATCATGTCATTAGCGGTAAGACAGCGGCCCTGGTTTTAAAAGATATCAACCTGAAACCCGACTTTGAATACACCGGTTTAAGCAGCTTAGGCGATATCGACTGGATCCATCGCCGCGTTGCAGGTACCGATATTTATTTTGTAGCCAGCAGATGGGACGCCGGGGAAAAGCTAAACTGCACTTTCCGGGTAAGCGGCAAGCAACCAGAGCTATGGGACGCCGTGACAGGAGAGGTTCGACCGGCGAAAGCATTTACTCAAAGAAACGGCCGTACAACGGTGCCGCTGGAGTTTGATGCCAGAGGATCAGTATTTGTTGTTTTCAGGAAGCCAATAGCGCCGTCAGTAAAAGGAATGGCTAAAACCAACTACCCAACGTATATCACCAAATCTACGATAAAAGGGAATTGGGACCTGCACTTTGACCCCAAATGGGGCGGCCCGGCAAAGCTAACCATCGATTCGCTGAAGGACTGGACGAAATTTGACGATTATAATATCAGGCACTATTCGGGCACTGCTGTCTACAGCAAAACTTTCAATGTCGCCAAAGCCGATGCGGGTAAAAAGCTGTTCCTTGACCTGGGCGAGGTACACGAAGAGGCGGTGGTAAAGGTAAATGGCATTAACTTAGGTGTTGTGTGGACCAAACCTGCGCGCATCGATATCGGAAAGGCCGTACATGTGGGTCAAAATAAATTGGAAGTGACGGTGGTAAACCTGTGGCCTAACCGTTTAATAGGCGATGAGCCGCTGCCGCAAGAAAAGCGCTTTACGCTGACCAACATACATAAGTTTAGTAAAGATTCGCCGTTGCTGCCATCGGGATTAATTGGCCCCGTGAAATTGGAAGAAGCTAAATAAGACAGGCGGGTACAATCATTGACAAACACATGCACCACCTGACTAAAATTTGTATTTGTTATATACTGGGCACGAGCCTCGGGATGCGCGTTTATGCGCAGCAAATGGAACTGTCCAACAAAGACGCCTCGCGTGAGGCAAAGGCTTTATATAGCTATCTGCAGGCGATGTATGGACACAAAATGCTGGCCGGACAAATGACCTCGAACTGGGGTTTTGACGAATTGAAATATGTTCGCGACTCGACCGGCAAGCTACCGGCTATTCGCGGGCTGGACTTTATCGACAGCAGCAAAAATCAGAACGAGATTAAGTTTGCTAAAAAATGGTGGCGCAAAGGCGGTATCCCGACCATTATGTGGCACTGGGGGGCGCCGTCTATAGGCAATGGGTACGAGAACAGTAAGAAGGAGGTTGATATAGACAAGGTGTTTGAATATGGCACGCCGGAAAATATTGCCTTTTGGAAAGAGCTTGATGAAAAAGCCACCTTGCTCGAAAAGCTTAAACGGCGGCACATCCCGGTATTATGGCGCCCGTTTCACGAGCTTAACGGCAGCTGGTTTTGGTGGGGCAAAAAAGGCCCCGCACAATTTAAAAGGCTTTGGATAACCATGTACAACTACTATGTGCATGAAAGACACCTGGACAACCTGATCTGGGTGCCATGCTATGCCGACAAGCCCGACGGCGCCTGGTATCCCGGCAGGCAGTATGTGGATATAGCCGGGGCTGATACCTATCAAACAGAAGAAAAAGTTCCACGGCTTGCAATGTATAATAGCGTCAAAGCCATTGTCGGCGACACCATGCCGATCCCCATGCACGAGTGCGGCATCCCTCCCGATCCCGAAAAATCTTTTGCCGCGGGCATTAAATGGTCCTGGTTTATGGAGTGGCACACCAATTTTCTGACCCAGGTACCGGTAGGGTATCTTCGGGGTGTTTATAGTAGTAACCTGGTAGTAACTTTGGATAAAGTGCCGGATATCACGGCTGTTTACGGGGCGAAAAAGCCCTCGTTTTGGCATAAAACCAAAGCCTTCTTTACCCACCTGTTTTGACCGTGTTGCTCCACGTGAAACGAAACCGGTAATTCCTCAAAGTTGTAATAGATGTAGCAAACTATAACAAATGCCAAGATTTGTTTAATACATTAGCAATCAAACCAATTATTTCCTCGATGAAATTCATTAAACTGTCCGGTTGGTTAGTGCTGCTGATTATAGCGCAGCCATTATTGGCCCAAAATGTAAAAGTTAAATCGCCGGATGGCAATATCCGCTTTGAGCTTACGCTGACCAAAGAGAAACCGGTATATCGGGTGTCCTACAAAGGCAAACCCATTATTAATAATTCGGGCCTGAGTTTGGCATTTAAAGACAGCGGCAATTTTGCCTCGAACCTAAAAATGCTAAAGCCGGTTTACAAAAGCGGCGTCGAGCAGTATGACCTGGTGGTTGGTAAAACCAGGCATGTAAACAACAGTTACCAGGAGGCTATCATACCCTTAACAGAGATTAAGGGGCTTAAAAGAAGCATTAATATTGTTGTAAGGGCATTTAATGACGGCGTAGCTTTTAGGTATGAATTTCCGCAGCAAAAAAACTGGCCGGCCTATACTTTGACCGATGAGAACAGCGAGTTCAACATCGCTGGTAACCCGCGGCTGCGGATATTATCCTTTAAAAAGTATGATAACGCACATGAGGGGCTGTACGAGAAAATGCCGCTAAGCGCCCTGAAGGAAGATGTTCTGGTAGATATGCCTGCACTGTTTGAATTTCCTGACAAAGTATATATGGCTATTACCGAAGCCAGCTTGCGCGATTATGCCGGCATGTACCTGGGTAAACATAACGGGGGGCTGATCAGTAAACTGTCGCCGCTGCCGGGGCAAACCCAGATCAAGGTAAAAGCAATTATTCCGCACCATACCCCCTGGCGGGTAATGATGATCAGCGACCGCGTTGGCGCGCTAATCGAATCGAATATCATAACTGATTTAAATGAGCCGACGAAAATAAAAGATGTATCCTGGATAAAACCCGGTAAAACAGCCTTCCACTGGTGGAACGGCGATGTAATGCCCGACACCTCATTTATGCCCGGCGTAAACTTTGAGTTTAATAAATATTACATTGATTTCTGCGCCCGCAATCACATTGAATACGATTCGGTTATAGGTTATGGGGGCTTTGCCTGGTACAGCAATAACTGGCCGGGATACGGTACACCCGGAACGTATTCGGACGTAACCAGGCCCGTTGGCTCGCTGGACATGCAAAAGGTTTGCGATTATGCCAAATCAAAAGGCGTAGGCATCCATGTGTGGGTACACTGGCAGGCTTTGTATCCGCAGTTGGAAGAAGCCTTTACCCAATTTGAAAAATGGGGCATAAAGGGGATGATGGTAGATTTTCTGAATCGGGATGACCAGCAAATGGTAAAGATCCAGGAAGAAATAGTGCAGCGCGCGGCGGCACATCACCTGTTTATTCAATTTCATGGCGCGTACAAACCTACCGGGTTGAGCAGGACCTACCCCAATGAGTTTACACGCGAAGGCACCTACAATTACGAAAACAACAAATGGCTGCCCCACGGCCTGCCACCCGAACACGACCTGGATATTGCCTTTACCCGGCTGCTGGCCGGCCCCACAGATTACCATCTTGGCGGATTTAGAGCAGTGCCTCCGGCAGAATTTAAAACCCATTTTATTCGGCCATTAATGATTGGCACCCGTTGCCACATGCTGGCTATGTATGTGGTAATGGAAAGTTATCTGCACATGGTGGCCGATTATCCGGAAGCCTATGAGGGCCAGCCCGGGTTTGATTTTGTACGAAACGTACCCACTGTTTGGGATGAAACCAAAGTATTAAATGCCGAGCCGGGGCAATACCTGACCATTGCCCGAAAACATGGAAGCGATTGGTATGTAGGTACGATCAATAATAGTCAACAGCGCCGTCTTAAAATATCGTTGGGGTTTTTACCACCGGGAAATTACCGGGCCGAATTATATCAGGATGCGCCGGACGATGATAAAAGCCCAAATCATCTGACTAAAACCATAAAAACAGTTACTAACAAAGATATAATAGAAGTGCCGATTGCTGTCGGCGGCGGACAGGCTATGCGGTTAATGAAACAATAAAAACCTATAAATCGTATAAATTACGTATAATAGCTTCGCCGCTGTCGACTATCAGCAGCAACCAACCTTATGGATGAAGACGAAAATGCCCCCGACTCTGAATTTAAGCTGGGATTGTTTTTTGATCTCTCGGCCGACTTGCTTTGCGTAGCCGGTTACGATGGGTATTTCAGAAAGATAAACCCTGCCGTTTCTAACTTATTGGGCTACACCCGCGCAGAATTGTTTTCAAGACCGATTAGCGACTTTATACATCCCGACGACGCAACGACAACTGCGGCCAACAGAAATAATTTGACCCAGGACAGCATCCCGCTGCTTAATTTCGAAAACCGCTATATAACTAAATCCGGCGAAATTGTGTGGTTATCATGGACCTCAATGCCTGTAGATAGCGAGCAGCTGGTTTACGCTATTGCCAAAAATGTTACGCATAAGAAAAAACAGGAAGAAGACCGGAACCAGCTAATTAAAAACCTGACGGAGATTAACAATGATCTTAAAAAGCTCAACTACACAACCTCGCATGATCTGCGCGCGCCGGTAGCCAACTTGCTTGCCGTTTTTGATCTGTTAGATTACACAAAAATAACTGATAATGAAACGCAGGAGTTTATTAGCTACCTGAAAGCCGCTACCAATAACCTGAAAAGCACGCTGGATAAATATGTAGATGCGCTGGCCGAAAAAACAATGCCCCTGATTACCATCCAGGAGCTTGATCTGAATAAAACACTCGATAGTGTTTTAAGATCGCTGCACTCTTTGATAAGCAGCTCGCGCGCTACGATCGAAGTAGATTTTAGTGCGCTCAAGCATGTCCGCTTTAGTGAAAGCCAGCTGGAAAGCGTTTTTTTAAACCTAATCACCAATGCCATTAAATATGCCAAGCCGGGCGAGGCGCCCCATATTACAATATCTTCGCAACAAGTAAATGGCATAGACCGGCTAAAGTTTGCCGACAAGGGCATAGGGTTCGATATGAATAA
>DATCXS010000352.1:0-4585 GCA_036565645.1 Mucilaginibacter sp. | reverse complement strand
TTGCGGCTGCTGAACCCAACCGACAGATAGGTGTCTTCTGCCATATTTTGGAGATAGTGTGTCATGGCGCCGTGGTGATGTGCCGCATTTAATATTCCTGCTAAAAGCAATGCCGTCATGATGATGCGTGTACCAACAAATGCTACGATGTTAATGAGCACCACAATTGGTGTAACAAAATAGCCGGGTGTTGGCGTAAAGGCCGACAAAAAGTCGCGTAGCTTTTCTTTATAACCCATTGGCGGGTCTTCCAGATTAATAAACTGGTTTTCGGGTATGCTGTCTATGAGTTGCTGAGTAGTTTCGTGCAGATTTTCTTTAAGGTGGTATTCGACATATTCAATTTCGCCATCTAACAACAGCTCCAGGTTTTTGGTGTTCTTGCCATAATCGGTAAAGAAAAACTGGTAACCTACGCATTCGCTTTTAATAATGACGTTATTACCCTCAATACGGGCAGACACCTCTTCGGCGTAGCTTTTCCATGAGATTGGTGTGTAGCCGATAATGCCATCGCGATTAAAATAGCCGATGCGCCAGCCCAGATTTTTAAAAGCATGGTAAAGCAGGGTAAGGTAATGATCTGGGCTGTAATTGTCCAGTGGTATGATTATTACTTTTCGTGGTGATATGCCGAAAGCCATATTAGTTTAAATTGATGTTTAAATATAGCTTTTATAGTGATTGGTTGATTGATGATTAGGCGGTGGTTATAGATCCTGCTTCAGATGCGGTTAAATATGGGCCATAAGCCGAAGTACATAAATTTTATGTCGGTAATATGTGTTCGCTGCCCATTATTCTAATATTTTGGTATTATTTATTATCAGCGCAGTATTTGGAAATAGTTTTCTGATTCTTTTTATACCCTCGTCACTGATGGTGCCGTTTAAAGTAAGATTGTTTATAGGTACCCTGGCTAAATCGTCGGAAATGTTAATTTCTCCGGGGAAAGAAATATGCAGGTATTTAATAGGCCCAATCTCCAGCAGCTCTTGAGGTACCGTATTGGCAGTAATTTCTATTCCGGGATAATCCTGGTAAGCTTTTGTTTTTAACATAGCATTGCGGCCGTCTTCCATCTCTGTATCCTTCTTACGAATCAGCCAGCCTATTTCAGGTTTCAGATTAAAATCTTTGTTGTTTTGTTTTAAGCCTACAAAGCCGGCCCAAAGCTCAAGCTTAGTTGTTTTAAAGTTGCCGACGCCATTACCCTCAATCTCGTTTAAATCAACCTTGACAATTTCATCGGGCAAATTCTCGCCTGATGATAATGAGTCAAGGCCGAGTCGTTTGCCCAGTTTACTATAGGGATAAAACTTTACTATCCAGCCATCAATCACCGTGCGGGCACCGTACCGTTTTATGGTGTGATACTTAAACATGGTTTGCCAAAACATTTTATTCTTTTTGCCTTTTGATGCTTTTACAAAGTTTGATAAAATGGGCTCTAATTGGTCAACCCACCAATCCAGCTGGTATTTTCTTAACGCTTCTGTTTTATCTAAAACCTTTTGCCAGTCGGCCGGTGTGCCTTCTAACGTTATTTGGGGAATGCCGCAGCCTATATATATATGGGTAAAATCAAAATAAGATTTCATGGCATAAAGCGTAGTAATTTGCGATGCCATTTTGGTGACAGGGGTGGTGGTAGTAAAATCTGCGGTCATGGCATCGGTGAAATCCTGACCGGTATATTTACTTATCTGTTTGCTGAACTCGGGGAACAGTTCTTCCCACGGGCTGTCAGGATTGTCTATGTTAATGCGATTGTTGTTTACGGTCAGTGTGGTTTTGCCTGTGAAATTAACAAACATAGGCCGAAGCTGCTCGCTGTTATTATTTACATGGTTAGCAAAGCCCTGGCAAATTAACAGCCAAATCATATCAGGTGATAGCGTAAAGGGCCGATGACTGGCATAGGCATTGTACATGCCGCTAAAAAAAGAGTGGTATCCGTAATTTACAAGGCTATCGATAAATTTATTTTTAGCTACGATATTAAATTCCGGGTCATGTTTAGCCTGCAATGCCGCTGTTGGAAACCAATATACATGATGATCTCTCCTGATCAGGTTTTTAACAATATCCTGGTAAGATTGAACCGGCAATGTATTGTCGGGAGCTTTTAGCTTTTCAACTTTAATAACCAATGGCTTTTGTGCGCTGCTAAGCAGAGCGCCACAAACTAACAAGAAGGTGATAACGGCAGACTTCATGGCTTTTATTTAGGTTTTATAAAAGTAATGATTATAAAATTAAAAATTTGTCATACAATGATTAAACAACTACTAAATTGTTATAGGGGGTTTTAATGAAGCGCTACATGGATAACAGTTTGAACTTATCAATCGCTCCTATATCAACCCGCTAAAACCAACTTTTTACTGTCGCAAAGTTTTTATTAAAAAATAACTTGGTAACTATTTGACAATTAAAGTAAAGTTTCTATCTTTGCCGTCCCTTTCGAGGGGAAAATATATGCCTTGAACGAAGCCCTACTGCTTCGATGGGCACAAACACATAAAAAAATGTCAGGAATAATTGGTAAAAAAGTAGGAATGACCAGCATATTCGACGACTCGGGGAAAAACATCCCTTGCACAGTTATCGAAGCTGGCCCTTGCGTAGTAACACAAGTAAGGTCTGTTGAGACAGACGGCTATGCAGCTGTACAGCTTGCATACGGCGAGAAAAAGGAGAAAAACACTTCTGCACCTCTGAAAGGCCATTTCCAAAAAGCCGGAACAACCGCAAAACGTAAACTTGTTGAATTTAAAACTTTCGAAGATCAAAAATCTTTAGGTGACACTGTTACTGTAGATATTTTTGCTGAGGGTGATTTTGTCGATGTAGTGGGTACGTCAAAAGGTAAAGGCTTCCAGGGTGTGGTTAAACGTCATGGTTTTGGTGGTGTGGGTATGCAAACTCACGGTCAGCACAATCGTTTACGTGCTCCGGGTTCATTGGGTGCTTCATCATGGCCGTCAAGAGTATTTAAAGGTATGCGTATGGCAGGCCAAATGGGTAATGAGCGTGTTAAAATTCAAAACTTAGAGGTATTGAAAGTTTACACCGAGCAAAACCTGTTAGTAGTTAAAGGTTCCATCCCAGGGGCTAAGGGTTCATTTGTTATAGTGGATAAATAAGATGGAAGTTAAAGTATTAAACGTAGCAGGTAAAGAAACAGGTGCCAAGGTGCAACTTCCTGAAGCTATATTCGGTATAGAGCCCAATGACCATGCAATATACTTAGACGTTAAGCAATTTTTAGCTAACCAACGTCAGGGTACGCATAAAGCAAAACAACGTAATGAAATTGCAGGTTCGACCCGCAAATTATATAAACAAAAAGGTACAGGCGGCGCCCGTGCCGGTAGCGTAAAATCTCCATTGTTTAATGGTGGTGGCCGTGTATTCGGTCCGCAACCGCGCGATTACAGTTTCAAATTAAACAAGAAACTGAAAGTATTGGCCCGTTACTCTGCCTTAACTTACAAAGCTCAGGAGAGCAATGTAGTGGTTTTAGAAGATTTTAGCTTTGACAACATCAAAACTAAAAACTATATAAAGCTGGTTGCAGACATTAAAGCTGATGATGTCAGAACATTATTAGTATTGCCTGCGGCAAATAACAATGTGTATTTATCAAGCAGAAACCTTAAAAAGACAAAGGTTATTACCGTTGACCAGATTAACACTTATGATGTGTTAAATGCAGGTAAATTGGTGTTAACAACCGGTGCTGTTAAAATTTTGGAGGAAGCATTAGCTAAGTAATATGGAAATTTTAAAGAAACCCTTACTTACTGAAAAAGTAGCTCAGATCACAGAGAAGCTTAATCGTTATGCTTTTATAGTTGACCCGCGGGCTAACAAAATTCAGATCAAAACAGCAATCGAAGCCATGTATGGCGTTAACATTACTGCTGTTAATACAATGAGATACGTTGGAAAACTGAAAAGTCGTAACACTAAAGCGGGTATGGTATCAGGCCGTGCCGCTACAGTGAAAAAAGCGATTGTGACGTTGAAAGACGGTGAAACAATAGATTTTTATAGCAATTTATAAGTAGAGAGATGGCAGTAAAGAGATTTAAACCGGTTACGCCGGGTACCCGCTTCAGAGTAGGTGCCGATAACTCAGACATCACTACCAACGTACCGGAAAAGTCGTTAGTAGTAGCTGTGAACAAGAGATCAGGCGGTCGTAACAACAGCGGTAAAATGACAATGCGCTACCTGGGTGGTGGCCATAAGCAGTCATACAGATTAATTGACTTTAAACGCAATAAGTTTGACATCCCTGCGAAAGTTGCTACAATTGAGTACGATCCAAACCGTTCTGCACGTATAGCTCTGCTACACTTTGTTGACGGTGAGAAAAGATATATGATCGCTCCTGAAGGATTAACAGTTGGCATGACAGTAGTGTCAGGCGAGGCTGTAGCTCCTGAAGTGGGTAACACCATGCAGTTAAAATCTATACCATTGGGTTCTATAATTCATAACATCGAATTGAACCCAGGCCAGGGCGGTGTAATTGCCCGTTCGGCCGGTACTTATGCACAGCTTTCGGCACGTG
>DATCXS010000351.1:0-18191 GCA_036565645.1 Mucilaginibacter sp. | reverse complement strand
CGCTATATATGCGCCAGTCGCCTTCGAGGATATAGATGTACCCTTCAAAGCTGTACTCGCCCACGCCACGGGCCGATAGTTTGATTTTGTCAATGGTGTGGCCATTTTCTACAGTTGCGCCTTCCAGATGGTACCGGTAATATCTAAAGGCATTTTTAGCGACCGGCGACACAAAAGCATGGCTGCTTAACCCCGGTACGTTAAATAGGTTGTTGTAAAAATTGGCTTGCAGGTCTGACGCCTTATTATAACTAAACGTTGGCGAGATACCCGCTTCGCGTGATGATACAGTGATCTCTTTTACTTTATTGGGATGCTTATAATTGTAATCAGATATTGACTCAGACTGATAAAAGATACCGCGGCCATTACTATCCAGGTCCAGCACCTTTGACACGCCATTATGTAACAACTTTTTTGGAGCACCGATTAGTTTTTGTACACCTTTAACATATACGGCGCATGAGTAAGCGTCTACTTCGTTCAGATAAAACCTACGCTTTGCTATCACTTTGCGCATAATCATGTCGGCCGCAGTATCACGGTTGCGCTTATCTGCTATGTTGACTGTTTTTAGCTGAAAGACTTCGTCCTCCATTTTTACATTGTGCAGAACGTTATGATCTGATATCGTAATATGATTGATTTGCTCTTTGTAACCTACATAGCGATAGATGACATCATACTCGCCCGCGCTTAGGTTAAACTTATATACGCCCTGCTCGTTACTGGTAGTGCCGTAAGTAGTATTGCGAATATACACCGACACGAATGAAACCGGTGAGCCGCGCTGGTCAGTAACATGACCCGATAAGATATACTGCTGTCCCAATGCCTTAAAAACAAAGGGATTTATTAATAATAGAGTAAGTAGTAAATATCTTTTCATCCGGCTCATCAAATAATGTTTTAAGTGCTTAAATGTTTGCTTAAACACATATTATTGTTTAAAACATAGTCGTTTTTGAAGCTAAATGCCCATTAATGCTTAGTTTTGTAAAAATTGACTGCAACATGTACAACACACTACAACCGGTTTTACAACAAGAGCTTGCTGCTATCGACGAAGCAGGCTTATATAAAAGAGAACGCATTATCACGTCGCCGCAGGGTGCGGATATTACCGTGCAGGGCGGCAAGGAGGTAATAAACTTTTGCGCCAACAATTACCTGGGCCTGTCGGGCGATAAACGGGTTGTTGAGGCGGCCAAGAAGGCGATGGATACACATGGATACGGTCTGTCGTCCGTTAGGTTTATTTGCGGCACTCAGGACATTCACAAACAACTGGAGAAAAAGATAGCCGACTTTTTAGGCACGGAAGATACTATACTATATGCCGCAGCTTTTGATGCTAACGGCGGTGTTTTTGAACCATTGTTTGACGCGCAGGATGCTATTATCTCTGACGAGTTGAACCATGCGTCAATTATCGATGGCGTGCGTTTATGTAAAGCGCAGCGGTATCGTTATAAACACGACGATATGGCCGACCTGGAAGCTAAGCTGCAGGAAACTGCCGGTTTGCGCCACCGTATTATCGTAACTGATGGTGCATTCTCTATGGATGGCACCATTGCCCAATTGGATAAGATCTGCAAACTGGCCGAAAAATATAACGCGCTGGTGATGATTGACGAAAGCCACTGCTCGGGCTTTATGGGTAAAACCGGTCGTGGTACGCATGAGCACCACAATGTAATGGGTAAGATCGATATTATCACCGGCACCCTGGGCAAAGCTTTGGGAGGTGCTTCGGGTGGATTTACATCTGGCCGTAAAGAGATCATTGATATGCTGCGTCAGCGTTCAAGGCCGTATTTGTTTTCGAACACCCTGGCTCCTGCCATTACCGGTGCATCTATCGCAGTATTGGATATGCTAAGTGAAACCACCCAACTACGCGATAAACTGGAAAGCAACACACAGTATTTCCGCAAAGCGATGACCGAGGCAGGCTTTGATATTAAACCGGGCGTACACCCTATTGTACCGGTGATGTTGTACGATGCGAAGCTGGCACAAGAGTTTGCTGCTAAAATGCTGGATGAAGGTATTTATGTGATTGGATTTTACTATCCGGTAGTACCACAAGGTAAGGCGCGCATCCGTGTGCAGATATCTGCCGCGCATGATCGGCATCATTTGGACAAGGCTATTGCGGCCTTTACTAAGGTTGGTAAAGAGTTAGGAGTACTAAAATAATTTATACGTATAAATTATTTATATTTGTACGTATAAAATTACGAGCTATGGCAACTACTAAATTAACTTTGAGCGCCGATGAGCAAACAATTGAGCTAGCAAAAAGAATAGCTTCAGAAGATAATATTAGTGTGTCCAGGTTATTTAAGATGCTGATTAATGATCTGGCGAAAAAGAAAAAGAAGACAGACCCGTTGCTGGAAAAAATCAGAAATACTGAAATACCGGATTGGATCAGCCAAATACAACTTTCGGACAAACCGACTCCGGATTTTGATCATAAGGCTGCGTACGGAAAACATCTTGAAGAAAAATATGGTCTATGAGATCAATATTTATTGATTCAGATATTTTGCTTGACCTTGTATTGAAAAGGGAACCATTTCATGAATGGGCATTAGGTATTTTCTTTGCAGTAGACAAACAACAGGTTTCAGCATGCACATCCGTTCACGCCTTATTAAATGTTCACTATCTGGCAAAAAAATCATTTGGCGAAAGAAATGCCAGAGCTTCGCTAAAAGCAATAGCTTCAAACGTGACGGTAATCGGCGAGGATATTGAACTAATTAACAAGGCAATTGATTCTGATTTTTCAGATTTTGAAGATGCCGTCCAATTTTACGCCGCTAAAAGTGCAGGAGCAGAAGTTATCATCACCCGCAATATAAAAGATTATAAACAAGCTACAATCCCGGTGCTAACCGCCGAACAATTTTTAAAAACGTTATAATGCAACAACAAATAGATCAATATACTGACGAGATCAAAGCATTTTCGCCTGCTAATGCGGATGAGTTGGAGACTTTCAGGATTAAATTTTTAGGTACTAAAGGGATTGTTAAAGACCTGTTTGAGCAATTTAAAACCGTTGGCCCCGAAGAGAAACGCACCTTTGGTAAGGTATTGAACCAGTTTAAACAACTGGCCGAGGCTAAGTATAATGATCTGAAGGAAAACTTCAGCGCCGACCAGGGTTCGCAAAAATCTGATCTGGACATGACCCTGCCAGGCGATAATTTCCAGGTAGGCTCGCGCCACCCTTTATCATTAGTGCGCAATGAGATCATTGACATATTTAAACGCCTGGGCTTTACCGTAGCCGAAGGCCCGGAGATTGAAGACGACTGGCATAACTTCTCGGCTCTAAACTTCCCCGAGGAGCACCCGGCCCGCGATATGCAGGATACTTTCTTCATCAAAAAAAATAACGGCAACGATGATATCGCTTTGCGTACCCATACATCATCGGTACAGGTACGTATGATGGAAAACGGCAAACCGCCGTTCCGCGCTATTATGCCGGGACGCGTTTACCGTAACGAGGCGATCTCGGCACGTGCACATTGCTTCTTTCACCAGGTTGAAGGCTTGTATATTGACGAGAATGTATCTTTTGCCGATTTGAAACAGACGCTGTATCACTTTGTGCAGGAATTATATGGCGAAGGCACACAGGTGCGTTTCCGCCCATCATACTTTCCGTTCACCGAGCCATCTGCCGAGATGGATGTGTCTTGTACCATCTGTAAAGGCGCCGGTTGTAACATGTGTAAATATAGTGGTTGGGTAGAAATATTAGGTTGCGGCATGGTTGATCCGAATGTTTTGGAAAATTGTGGCATCGACAGTAAAAAATATACCGGCTTTGCATTTGGTATGGGGATGGAGCGTATTGCCAACTTAAAATATGTAATACGCGATCTGCGCTTGTTTAGCGAGAACGACGAACGTTTCCTGAAACAGTTCCAAACAGAGATTATATAACGCATGATTAAGAAGTTAGGGATTATATTAGCCTTGGTTTTAAGCTTTCTTTCTTGTGGTAAGGCAAGCGACTATGTCCCTAACGTATCGGTTAACCTCCAGATGGCGTTGACGGACCCGCGACTTAATGCCCTGCACAATACCGGCGGAGCGGTAATCATCAACGGCTACGGCGTTGCGGGATTGATCATTTATCGGCGTGCTACCGGCGGTTATGCCGCGTACGACCGTTGCAGTGCTTATTTGCCTCAGAATAAATGCGCTGTCACTTTAGATAATCCATCGCTCACCGTTACTGACCCATGCAGCGGAGCCAAATGGCTGTTGGAAGACGGTACCCCTGCTAAAGCACCCGCTGTAAAATCATTGAAAGCTTATGCTGTAAATACCAATGGTTTTGAGATATTTGTACAGAACTGAGTTAAATGGAGGCCGAAAAAATCAAAGATAGCATTAAACGGGCGGCACAAGAGCTGTTTCGCAAATTCGGGTACCATAAAACCAGTGTGAACGAAATTGCCAAACGCGCCAAAATTGCCAAAGCAACCATCTATAAATACTTTGACAGCAAGGAACACGTATTGCATACCCTGCTAATGGACTATATACGTGTAAGTGTTGATGATTTGATATCAACCAACACTTCTGAGATTGATGAAGAGGCTCACCTGAGCAACCTGATCATGAAAACCTGCCGCCTCAGCTATACGGTTTGTAATGAGTTTATTGGTTGGGATTTCATTCGCGAAAGCACTAACTCGCAAGACTTTTTAAAGAATTTAAGTAATGAACTGGAAGAGTTGCTGCTGGCTTCATTCAACCGTTTGAAATCTATCCGTCAAATGGACAACTTTCATCAGCGTATGCGTTTCCTGATTAAATGCAGTAAGAATATTGTGTTTAGTTTTGCCTTCACGTCGGTTAGTGATTCCGATGTGCGTAAAAACTTTGTTTCCTTCCAAAAAGAGATATTGCCGTACCTGGTAAAGGCAGCTATCGCCATTTAAACATTGGTTACCAGGGGTAATTACGTCTCTATAATAAGCTACACTTTTCGTTTAGCATAGTTTTTGTTATTCTATATCAAACACAAATCCTTTTAAACATTATGAAAGCACTAAAATTCACGCTAATTATGTCCGTAGTCTTGCTTTTTGCAATCTCGTGCAAAAAAGACCATAGCGCTAAAAACAACGCCAATGTTTCTACAGATGTTGCTGCAGACATGGCTGCAAGCGCTGTAGCGGCCAACTCGTTTGGTTTTGTAAGTATGGCCGATAACATCAGTGCCAATGCGCAGGCAAACAGCTTAGCCAACGGACAATCTGTAAATTCTACGTCGCCTAACGCCGTACACCAGGCTTGCGGTACCACTATTACCGACAGTTCAAGCTTTTCGGGCAATACCAATTCAGTTACTTTTGATGCGTTTTATAAATTTTCGCGCACGCTAAATTGCAGTAACAACAATCCTGATAACATAATAATCACCTTAACTTATCACGGTAGTTTTGACGGACCGCGCCTGTCATCATCAGCTTCAGGTACATCAAGCGTTACCATTGGTGGCTTAAACAGCTCGGCTACCAATTTTATAATTAATGGCAGTTATAACCGCAAAGGTTCATTCAATTCAAAAGTTGGTAATAAAACGAGCGGCAACAGCGTAATTGATATTAACGCAAGCAACGTAACTTTAAGCAAATCATCCAGGGTAATTACCGGCGGTACAGCTAATATTGTTATTTCTGGTACGGTACCGGCTGGCACATTCAGCTTTAGCGGCACTTTAGTTTTTAACGGCGATAACCAGGCGACATTGACCGTAGGCACATCAGTTTATATAATAAACCTGCTTACCGGAACCCACACCAAAAAATAGGCTATAATAATATCAATAAGTTATAGTTAAGGCGCTAACATTAAGAGCCGGCTAAAACCAGGATGTCGGTAGAACGGCTGTATGAGATTGCCGGGATATTAAAAATTTCGCCTCACTAACTGATGACCAAAACATTGTAATCATGCGCCCGGCCAAAAAAGCAAGCTGAACTTTTTTGGCCGGGCGCAAGTAACTTATTAACTAACCAACAGTTGGCTTAGCTGTAAATACGCTGGTGTAATATTTGATATGCGCAACGCACAAAAACAAATTAAGCACCAAAATAGTTACCCCCACCGGTATACCGGCAGGAGCCAATATGGTGTGGAACAAGAAAACATTTACACTGATTGGCAATAACACCAGCAAAAAGAAAGCAGTGTAACGATTGAGTAATAAAAACAATCCGCTCAAAATTTCAATCACTTTAAGAAATTGAAAGAAATAGCCAGAACCCCATAAACCCATCGAAAAGGCGGTAGCCCGCTGGCTCATTGGCGGCGAGGCCATGTGTAAAACCTGTGGGAAAAAGAAATTTAAGCCAAACACCACAAAGGTTAAACCTAACAGGATGCGGGCTATTAATGCTGCAATTTTCATAATAAATCAGTTTGTTAATTTAACTAAGTTTTTGATTATAAGTTTTGTAAACATACATGTTTAAACAAACATATTTATATCCAAATGTCATTCTTACGTATAATATTAGTACGTATAAACGCCTCAAAAGGTTGAAGAGGCCGAAAACATATAAGCAATGCAGGTATATTAAATAAATTACTTTTCTAAAACATTGTCATGAACTTTAATCTTATCAAAGAAGTAAATTTGTGTTATGTCTACAAATATTCAAAAAATAACATTTGGCAGCGGGTGCTTCTGGTGCACCGAGGCTGTCTTTCAAACTGTGAAAGGTGTCCGGGCTGTAACCTCGGGCTACATGGGCGGGCAAACTAAAAACCCAACTTATGAGCAAATTTGCACCGGTTCTACAGGCCACGCCGAGGTTGTCGAGGTTGAATTTGATGCCGACGAAGTTAGCCTGGACGAAATATTACTGATCTTTTTTAAAACCCACGATGCTACCAGCCTGAACAGGCAGGGTAATGACGTAGGTACCCAATACCGCTCGGTAATATTTTATCATACTCCAGAGCAAAAAGAAAAAGCCGTGGCCATGATTAAACGCCTGACCGATGAGCAGGTTTTTGATAAGCCGATTGTGACTGAACTAAGCCCGGTATCAGAATTTTATAAAGCAGAGAATTATCACCAAAATTATTTTATGGACAATTCAACGAAGGCATATTGCGCCTTTGTGATCCAGCCCAAGCTCAACAAATTTGCAAAAGAGTTTACCGACAAGATCAAACCTGAATTGCTATAGTCGCATTAAATGAAAAAGGTATTATTGTTTTTGGGCCTGTTGTTGTTCTTTTTGGCTACGCGGGCTCAGGATATTCCTTTGTCGACAGCCAATGCCGGTAAAGTTTGGTCGTTATTATACCAGCAGCGCGCTGCAGAGTATAAAGCATTATGTTTTCAAGCCTATAATATTGCCAGGCTAAGGCTGGATGAAGCATTGCGCCACAAAGGCAAAAAACCGTTGGCCGTGATAACTGATATTGACGAAACATTGTTGGATAACAGTCCGCTGGATGCGGCAAGAGCCATCAATAACCAGGAGTTTGATTTGAAAGCCTGGAAGCAATGGACAGCCAAAGGTATTGCCGATACTGTACCCGGCGCACCGTCGTTCTTCAAATATGCGGCATCAAAGGGTGTGGCAGTGTTTTACATTACCAATAGGGATGAGGATGAGCGCGAAGGCACTACAAAAAACCTGAAACGGTATCATCTGCCTTATGCCGATGCCGGGCATATCCTCTTAAAACAAAGCACCTCAAGCAAGGAAGTGCGCCGTCAGCAGGTATTATCAAAATACAACGTTGTGTTGCTTTGCGGCGATAACCTGCCCGACTTTGATGTGTTGTACGATAATAAACCGTCCGAAGAAAACCGTACAGCTATTACTGAAAAGTTAAAAAAACAATTTGGAAATAGATACATTGTTATACCCAATCCATCATACGGCGATTTCGAAAACGCCATCTTCAAGTATAATTATAAACTTAGCAATACTCAAAAAGACTCGGTTATCCGTACCTTGATCAAGGTCAATAAACAGTAGTAATCCATTATATTAAGTTTATATTAAGCTATAGCATTGCTGTTGCATATTATGTATTTTTGATTTGAATACTTTCAAATCATGAAAACAAAACTGTTACTTAGCCTTGCAGTGACCTTAACTGCTGCCTTAAATGTCCATGCACAATTACCTGGCAAAATTGAACAAACGGGGCAGGTATTGTTGCCTAACGGATGGAAACTTAGCCCGGCGGGCACGTCGCTACCATTAGGCGACCTGCCCTTAAATATCCAGCTATCTCCGTCGGGTAAAATGCTGGCGGTTACCAACAACGGGCAAAGCACACAATCCATACAGTTGATTGATCCGGTAAATGAAAAGCTGATTGACGAGAAAGTGATTGGCAAACTATGGTACGGACTTACCTTTAGCCACGACGAAAAGCACCTGTATGCATCAGGTGGTAACGATAACTGGATCATAGATTTTGATGTCAGGAATAAAAAATTAATTCCGGCTGATACCATTAAACTGGCGCCGGCGGCCTATCCAAAAAATAAAGTCTGCGCAACGGGCATAGCAGTTAACAAAGCAAATACCTTGCTTTATACTGTCACCAAAGAAGATAACAGTCTTTATATTATCGACCTGGTTACCCGGCAGGTTAAATCGACCATAAAATTAAAAGCCGAAGCTTACAGTTGTGTATTATCGCCCAACGAAAAAACTTTATACATTTCGGTTTGGAATGGTGGAGAAGTTGCTTGCTATAATACAGTAACCGGCGCTATAAGCAGCATACCGGTTGGCAGCCACCCTAATGAATTATTGCTGAATAAAAAAGGCACCCGTTTATTTGTGGCCAACGCAAATGATAATTCTGTATCTATCATCAATACTGCCAATAACAAAATTACCGAGGTGGTATCTACGTCATTGTTTCCAACCCATCTGACCGGCTCGACCACCAACGGGCTTGCCTTGTCATCAGACGAAAAAACACTTTATATTGCCAATGCTGATAATAACTGCCTGGCGGTTTTTGATGTAAGCAAATCTGGCAGCAGCCAAAGCCGCGGCTTTATTCCGGTGGGCTGGTATCCAACTAATGTTAAAATACTGGGCAAAAAAATATTGGTATCCAATGGTAAAGGGTTTACGTCAATGGCTAACCCCCACGGCCCTATGCCCATAAAAAAAGCCGACAACAGCGGCGTACACAGAGGCGCTACCAATACTAAAGAACAATATATAGGCGGCTTATTTAAAGGCACGTTATCATTTATAAATACGCCGGGTACTGAGCAGTTAAAGGCATTTACCAGGCAAGTTTATGCCAACACGCCGTTTACAGAGCAGAAAGAAAAGATGGCACCTGGAATTGCAGGCAATCCTATTCCGCGCAGTAAGGCAGATAAATCGCCCATTAAGCACGTATTCTATATTATCAAAGAAAACCGCACTTACGACCAGGTTCTCGGCGATATAACCAAAGGCAACGGCGATACTTCTTTATGCCTGTTTGGTTATAAAGTAACACCTAATTTGCACGCCATTGCCAATGAATTTGTATTGCCCGATAACTTTTATGTGGATGCGGAGGTGAGTGCCGACGGCCATAACTGGAGTACTGCGGCTTATGCTACGGATTATATTGAAAAGACCTGGCCTACCAGCTACGGAGGCCGCGGAGGCGACTACGGGAGCGAGGGGGTTCGCAAAGCTGTCGACCCGCGCGACGGTTATATTTGGGATTACTGCAAGCGCGCCGGCGTTAGCTATCGCAGCTATGGCGAATTTGCAGCTTACGGGAAAACCACTATTAAAGCATTACAGGGCCATCTTTGCGTAAAAATGCCCGGCTTTAATTTGAATATTACAGACCGTTTCCGCGAAAAAGTTTGGGAGCATGATTTTGACTCTTTATTAAACATTAACCAGGTGCCGCAATTAAATATAGTGCGCATGGGTAATGACCATACCAGCGGACAGCGCAAGGGTGCGGTGTCGGTTATCGGGGCTGTTGCTGATAACGATCAGGGCGTGGGTATGTTGCTGGAGCATTTATCACACAGCCCTATCTGGAAAGAATCGGTAGTATTTATTTTGGAGGATGATGCGCAAAACGGTTCAGACCACGTTGATGCACACCGTTCGCCAATATACATTGCCGGCCCGTATGTAAAACGCGACGCCGTAGCACATGGCATGTATTCAACTTCTGGTGCCTTGCGCACCATGGAGCTTATATTAGGTTTGCCGCCTATGAGCCAATATGACGCAGCCGCAATGCCTATGTACGATTGCTTTACTGCAACACCTAACTTTAAACCATTTGATTTAAAACCAGCACAAGTTGACGTTAATCAGCGCAATGTGGCGGTTAATAAAAGCAGTAAGATCTCTGACAGCTTTAATTTAGCCGATGAAGATAAAGTGCCCGACCTGCTTTTAAACGAAGTGGTTTGGAAAGCTGTAAAAGGGGAAAACTCAGTTATGCCCGCGCCAAGACGCAGCGCTTTTGTCATACTGGAACAAAAAAAGAAAGATGACGACGATTAATATTTTAAAACAATAGAAACAGGATAACGATTAAAGTATTAATAGTGATTGATGAATAGTTAAAGCAGGAATAAATCGTTATTCAATTTATATTGATAATTTTATCCGGCTGAACTCTGAATTTACCGGGGTTATTTCGACCACTAATAAACGTATACCAATGACAATTATTGAGAATCATCTTTTCAGAGTCGCTATCCGTAATCAGGGCGGCGAATTAACTTCATTCTTTAACAAAACAACCGGCGTTGAGCACTTATGGCAAGCCGACCCCAATGTGTGGCCGTGGCATGCGCCAAACCTTTTTCCTATTGTAGGGCAATTAATTGATAATCAATTATTGGTTAATGGCCAGACGTATGAACTGCCGCGTCATGGTTTTAACCGTACGTCGGAACTGTTGTTATTGCAGTCTGACGAGCAGTCGGCTTGGTTCTCGTTGCCTTATTGCGAAAAGACGATGGCTAAATATCCTTATAAATTTGATTTTCAAATTCATTATGATCTGGTTGACGATGCCTTGCGTGTAACTTATAAATTAATCAACCTGGATAAAAAACCTGTTTATTTTTCGGTTGGCGGCCACCCGGCCTTTAACGTGCCGTTTAACAAAGACGAAAATTACGAGGACTACTACATAGAGTTTGAGATCGACGAAAAGCTGGAGACGCACCTGCTGGCTCCCGAAGGTTTATTTAACGGGCAAACTGCACCGGTAGCTACCGACAAAGGCAAATTATTTCTGACCCGCGACATGTTTAACAAAGATGCGCTGGTGTTTAAAAATCTGCAATCAAGAGTGGTGAGCATCAAAAGCATTAAACACGATCAGACGCTAACCGTTGAGTTCCCGCATTTTAATTACCTGGGGCTTTGGGCCAAGCCTGGTGCCGATTTTGTATGCATTGAGCCTTGGCTGGGTTGTGCCGACAGCGTTGACAAACATGTTGACATTAGCAAAAAAGAAGCGATACAAAAACTACAAATTGGCCATGTTTTTGAGGCTGCTTTCTTTATAAGCATGTAAGCCCGGATTATGACCGTAGACACTACCCAACGTTTTAGCAACCGAGTAGCCAATTATGTAAAATACCGACCGGGATATCCGGATGAAGTGCTTGAATTTTTAAAACAGAAAGCCAATTTATCTGCCGATGTTGCAATAGCAGATGTAGGATCGGGCACCGGAATTTTTACCAGATTATTGTTGGACCAGGGTTATACCGTTTACGCTGTCGAGCCTAACGATGACATGCGCAAAAGCTCGGCAGAGCAATTACGTGACTACGATAACTTTCACGCCATAAACGGCACGGCAGAACAAACAACGATTGAACCTCATAGCATTGATCTGGTAGTTTGCGCCCAGGCTTTTCACTGGTTTGACCAACAACTTACCAAAGCAGAATTTAAACGGATATTAAAATCCAAAGGGCAGGTGGCGCTGATCTGGAATAACAGACAGATTGAATATGATGCTTTTGCCGTTGCCTACGAGTTACTGCTGCAACAGCAAGCATCAGATTATAATGAGGTGAATCATCGCAATATAACTGATGTTGACTTTACCAACTTTTTCAGAAATGGCAAATATCAGCTGGAAAAATATAGCAATATCCAGGTTTTTGATGAGGATGGTTTGACAGGCCGGGCATTCTCATCATCCTATGTACCACCCAGGCATACGGAAGCGGGTCAGGCGTTCCTTGCCAATCTGAAAGTGCTTTTTGACCAATATCAAACCGGCGGGACCATCAACTTTGTTTATCAAACCGAGGTATATTTAGGAAAAGTATAAAACCCGATTATTTATTTCTGTTCCTCACCAGGAGTTTTTATATTAGAGCAGCTAAACCTAATATGAAAAGATATCTTTTACTGATACTGGCCATTGCGCAAATGCACCATTCATTTGGCCAGGAAATTAAATACCAAAAAACTTTCGCACAGGCTTTAAACCTGGCTGGCAAAGAAAATAAACCCATATTTATTTACTTTACTGCTAAAAACGTCCACCTGCCGGATAGCTTACACATCAAGCCGGACGGTTTTACGTCCCCGAAGGTAGCATCGCTTTACAATAAAAACTTTATCAATTTCACAATTGATATATCCGATTCTACCGGCGTAAAAACCAAGAACATGTTCTATCCGGATGCTTTCCCAGCTTATATATTTTTAGATAGTAAGGGTCAGCTGGTTTATAAAGCATCAGGAGTTACTAACCCCGTCGATAAATATATTGAGTTTGCAGAAACGGCGCTACAACGTATCAAATCCGGCAATACTATCGCACAGTTTGAGCTATTAGATAAAGAGGGAAAACTAACCACAAGCGCGCAACTTAAAAAGATCATGGATTTGCGCCGGGAGCTTAATATGCCCGATGATCAGTCACTTTTAGACAGGTATGTTGCAACCCTGAACATTAAAGATCTTGATAACTATGGTACCGTTTTGTACATTTTAAAAGCCGGTCCGCTTGCCAACAGCAAAACTTACACGCTGATATATAGTAATAGGAAACTGATAGACAGCATTTTTAAAAAAGAAGCGTTAACCACCAGGATAGCCATTAATACACGCATTATTAGCAACAGCCGTAACCTCGCTATCAAAAATAAAGATGCGGCTTTGGCTCAAAGTTCGGCCAATATTGCAAGATATACCTGGGGTAAAGACTACCAGAAAGCCAATAAGACCTACACCGCCGAAATGCTTATGTACTACAAGGGGGTAAAAGACACGCTCAATTATTTCAACACGGCCGATTATTATTATGATAGTTATTATTTAAACATCAGTGCCGACTCGGCCAGAAGATCATCCGTTTATGCACCTGAAGCTATTAACTTGTCGCCAAAATCTGTCTTTACACCAAACAGCAGCGGCGTAATTCTTACTACACATGTGATAAAGACGTCGCCATATTCAAGTGTTGCTGCAACATTAAACAATGTTGCCTGGGATTTTTATACTATGGGGACCCATAACCGCCTTCACCTGCTTAAAGCTTTAATGTGGAGCAAGAGAGCCACCGAGCTTGATGCACAATACAGTTATTACGACACTATGGCTCATATCATGTATCAGCTAAATTTCATAGATGAGGCACTGATGAATCAGCAAAAAGCTATTAATATTGCTTTGGCTACACCGGCAGTATCTCAAACAGAAATGCAGTACTTAAAAGGCGAGCTTAAAAAAATGCAGGATTTGCTGTTGTAATACCCATAAGTGTGGATGCTCACAAGTAAAAATGTCCAAGCGTCTACGCTTGGACAGGCTGATTATATTTATAATTCAATTCTTTTTTAGAACAGTCCCAACTGCCCTTTATCATCCATGTCTATATCATCAGGATTGGTAATTTCGAAGTCGATCTTCTTTGGTGCAGGTGGTTCTGGGGTTGGTTCAGCAGCTTCCTCCTCCTCCTCCTCCTCTGCCGGCACCGGTTCATCAGCAATTTCCTCCACAACGGGCTCATCCAAAGCATTCGCTTCAATGGTGGGGGCCTCGTCTGTTTCTTTTTTTTCCTCAGGGGTGATAACTATTTCGGTATCGGCTACAGCTTCAGGAGTTGGATCGGGTACATCTGCTTCATCGTCGTGCTCGGCTTCAAGCGTAACGCTTTGCACAGTATGTACCGACAGGCGGTTTCCCATAGCCTTCATGCCCTTAACATCAATCAGGTCGGCCAGGTTCAGTTCAACGGTTTCAGAGATCTTGGTTGCCCCTTTCAATTGATCAACCTTAACAACAACTTGCGATGCGCCCGATATCACCACCATTTTTGATCCGCTTTCGTCACTAATGATGCTGGTTTGCCTGCCAATGGCTGTATTCTCAAACACAAAGCGTTTAACCAGATAGTTTTGCGATTTGCCGTCGTAATGCACCATCGAGTACACTTTTTCAGGATTATATTTCTCAATCAGCACCATCTTGTCATCAAAGTGGTTGTTCAGATCAAAGCTGGTCAGCTCATAAACGCCGTTAGAGAATATGGTCAGTATCCGGTCATCACCGTCAAACTCGCCCAGATATTTACCACGGCTATCAACATTTAGCCGTTTCAAAATCTCATCATACCATATCTTGCGGCCGGCCAATGTTGACAGGCCCTTGCTTTTCAGGACGATCTTTTTGACCGGGTATTTAGTGATGATATTCCCCATCGAGCCGCGGCCTTTAATAGCCAGTTGGGCAAAGTCTTCGTCAAACTGTAGTTTCTTTAGCTTTTGATGCGGCTTTAATTGTATGTTCACTACTTCGGCCTCGCCATTGGGGTTAGCAGAGAAATACAGCACTTTTGAACCTTTGCTGCCTTTAGTGAGGTCGTATTCCTTATCGCGGGTTACACCGGTTACCGCAAAACGTTTAACGTAGCTGATGCCGCTTGCACCATCTTTATAGATCATGTTGTACACGGTACGCTCATCATTTTTCTTGAATACGGCGACGTGAATAATCTCTTTGCCGACAAACACTTTATCTTGCACTTTGGTGATCATACATTTACCATCCTCGCGGAAAACAATGATCTCGTCGATGTCTGAGCAATCGCCCACATATTCATCTTTACGCAAGCCGCTACCAATAAAGCCATCTTCGCGATTAACATATAATTTAACGTTAGCTAAAGCCACTTGCGATGCTTCGACTTTATCAAACGTGCGCAGCTCGGTTTTACGCTCGCGGCCTTTACCATATTTTTCTTTCAGTTTTTCAAACCAATCGATAGTATATTCGGTAAGGTTTTTCAGATGATGTTTTACCGTTTTGATCTCGGCTTCCAGGTTCTTGATCTGCTCGTCGGTCTTTGTAACATCAAAGCGGGTGATGCTGCTCATCGGTTTATCGATCAGCTTTTTGTAATCATCCGGCATTATCTCACGATAAAATTGCGGGAAGAACGGTTCAAACAAGCGGTTCAGCACAACCAATACATCTTCAAAGTTCGATGAACTTTCGTAATCCGGATGTTTATACATCCCCTCCTGGATAAATATTTTCAGCAGCGAACTGAAAAATATCTTTTCCATCAGCTCCTTTAATTTGATCTGCAACTCCTGTTTCAACAACTCGCGCGTGTAATGCGTACTCTCCGTGAGCATCGTGTTCACGCTGATGAAACGCGGCTTATCATCCTGTATTACGCAGGTGTTTGGCGATATAGAAACTTCGCAATCAGTAAAAGCATACAGGGCATCGATGGTAACATCCGGCGATATGCCCGGCGCCAGGTGAATTACGATCTCGACGTTCTGCGCAGTATTATCCTCTATCTTTTTGATCTTGATCTTACCCTTGTCGTTGGCAGAGATAACACTGTCTATCAGGCTGCCTGTAGTAGTGGTAAAGGGTATTTCGGTAATAGCCAGCGTCTTTTTATCCCGTTCAATGATCTTTGCCCGTACACGTATGCGGCCCCCGCGCTGTCCGTCGTTATACGCCGACGCATCGGCCATACCACCGGTGGGGAAGTCGGGCATCAAATTTGGCGTTTCGCCTCTTAACACCGCAATCGAAGCATCCAATAATTCGATAAAATTGTGCGGTAAAATCTTGGTGGCCAAACCTACGGCAATACCTTCGGCACCCTGCGCCAACAGCAACGGAAATTTAACCGGCAACGTAATAGGCTCTTTATTACGGCCATCATAGCTGGCCTGCCAAACCGTGGTATCGGGGTTAAAAACAACCTCTAACGCAAACTTTGACAAACGCGCTTCAATATAACGCGGCGCTGCTGCCGAGTCGCCGGTTACCGGGTCGCCCCAGTTACCCTGGCAATCTATCAGTAGGTTTTTTTGCCCTATCTGCACCATAGCATCACCAATAGAAGCATCACCATGCGGGTGGTACTTCATGGTATTACCAATAACGTTGGCAGCTTTGTTAAAACGCCCGTCGTCCATCTCTTTTAGCGAGTGCAGTATACGGCGCTGTACGGGTTTTAAACCATCATTGATATGCGGAACGGCACGGTCAAGAATTACGTACGATGCGTAATCCAGGAACCAGTTTTCATACAGCCCGCCGAGTGAGGTAACGTTGTGTATTTTTTCGTCGTTATTATCAGGTATAGCGTCCCGGTTGTTATCGTGATCGTTCAGATTTTCACTCATTGGTAAACAAAAATTATTTGGATGGGTAAAGATAGGTAAATGTGTACACCCGCCCATGTTTGAGCGCAGGATTTTATACACATTCGGCGGGTTTTGCACCTAAAAAATTAAGGCTGATGCTATTACAATAAACAACATCAGCCCTACGCAGTAAAATTTATTAGCGCTCTTTTTTCAGTTCGCGGACCATCTGATTATAGCTCCATTTACGCAACATGGCATTCACGGTATTTATGATACGCATGGCACGCGTCTCATCTGTTTTTGCGCTTTCTATCCACTTGATAAAATAATTTCTATGCGACATTACCAGGCTGTTAAATTGATCTAATGCCTCCGGATCGAAATCAAAACACTCCTGCAAATCGGCAGGGATGTCAACTTTATAATCGGCATGCTCTTCGAGTTTTATGGTCAGCATAGCGCCGGCCTCCTTACGTATGGCCTTACGGATACCGGCTTTAACCGGCATAATAAATTTGCCCTCGCCCATCGGCATTAACGCAAAACCACTGATAGGGTAATTGTCCAGGAACCCTTTTACACGAAATGATTTTTTATTTCCTGGTTTTAATTGCTGCGCCAAATCGGCCGGTATTTCAATATACCGCCAACCGGTTTTCTCGCCCATCTCGCCAAACTGTAAAATCATGGTTTTAAACTTAATCATACCATCAATATCTCCAAAAAATTTGACAGGTGAAAATAAGTCAAATGTTAAATTTCAGTTAAGCGATAAATTAATTAATTTTTACTTGTAACGTTTGGGTAGCCGCTGGTGTCTTAAGGATATAAAATTTAATTAATAACTTAAAATACCATATTATGAAAGCTCTAAAATCAATCCTGTTAGGCTTCACACTATTAGTAGTGGGCACCGTAGCAAATGCTGCAACCGGTCCGGCTTTTGCTTTAACTAAAAATGATGTATTAAACATCTACGTAAATGCTGTAGTTCACGGCAAAATTGATGGCGTTGAAAATATATTGGCCAAAGACGTTAAATACACGATGTTGCGTGGCGATAAAGAATTTAATCTTGACAAAAAACAATTGGTAGAGTCGCTTAAGGCATCAGAGAACGTTGATCAGAATTGCACTTATACAACTTCGATCATGGACGAAAGCAACAAAAAAATGGTGGTAAAACTGATTATGCGTTATGAAGGATATATCCGTACAAACCTGATTACCATTTCCTTAAATCATGACGATTTTCAAATCACCAAAATCCGGGCCGAATCTTAATTTAGTTTAGTTTTGTTTATAGTTAAATGCCCGCGTGTTAGCGGGCATTTTTTTTAGGGCGCTATGACAACCGATCTTCAAAAAACAAAAACGGCAAAAAGCTTTCTATTCCATTGGCTACCCAAACCGGGCCTTTACCGACAAACAGTACAACTTTTACCGGTTTATCTTGCATCTTTTCGCATTCGGCCAATACCTGCAGGCACGAGCCGCATGATGTTACTGGCTTTTGCAGTTCAAATTC
>DATCXS010000343.1:0-3062 GCA_036565645.1 Mucilaginibacter sp. | reverse complement strand
CGGGCATATCCAATCAGAGAAGGCGAGTGTTGTGGTGCTGGTGCTGATGGTGGTGTTTTTGTTTGTGGGCGATAAACTGCTTGATATTATTGGCCTGGATATAGCCTCGTTCGCCATTGCAGGCTCGCTGGTGATCTTTTTTATAGCCATGGAGATGATCCTGGGTATTCACTTGTTTAAAAGCGCCGAGGGCGAACTATCCAACACGGTATCTATAGTGCCCCTGGCTTTCCCGCTCATAGCCGGAGCCGGTACCATGACTACGCTGCTATCCCTCAAATCGCAATACCAGACCCAGGATATCCTGGTAGGTATCGTCATTAATACCCTGTTTGTTTACCTGGTGCTTAAGAATGTGCAATGGCTGGAGAAGCTATTCGGCAAGACCGGTATTGAGATATTGCGCAAGGCATTTGGCATCATCCTATTGGCAATAGCCATTAAGCTGTTTAGAAGCAATACGCATTTGTAACTACCGGCCCTTGTGTAAGTAACTGATCCACGCGTGTATGTGTATCAGTTTGGATCACTTTAATTGTTAAATACTTGATTGTTAGTTTTTTGTGTATTTAAGCGGATCAGTTTGGATCACTTTTAATGACTTAAAAGTCATGTTTTTGGATCATTGTTGGTTGACATGGGATAAAAATTAGCCAACTAATTAAATATAATATTAATTTCATTAATTTTAACAGTGCATACCTATTTAAACCCGATACCTAATGCATCAACTTTGTAAGTTAGTATCGTTTCGGCGCTTATTACAACTGTTTAAATATCCAGCCATAGGTGTGTCTGTTTTTATCAATTCGCATGTTTTTGCGCAAAGCTTTTACGCGGTTGATAGACGCGGTGTAATAAGCAGACTTACGATTAAAGACTCAACCGTTACCCGACAGATCGTCGCAAATCCTTGCGGGCAAGATGAGTTCCGTACAGGCTACAGTATAGCCATTTACAAAAACTATTTTTATTATTTTGATTTCACCGGACTTATTAGGGCCACCATAGTTAAAGGCGAATTAACAAATTGTGAAAATTTGGGTAAAGGCTATAGCGGGGGAAACGCGCTTACTGTTGATAAGAATGGCATACTATATGTTGCAAATGGCTACAACCTTTATAAAATAGATCTTGCGGCCAAAAGCCAGGTCAAGATCGGTACGATGCCTTACAGTGGCGAAGATCTGCTGTTTTATAAAAATGAACTCTATATGGCTTCATTTGGCGGCATTGTTAAGGTAAATTTAGCCGATCCTTCTCAAAGCCGCATAGTTATACCAGAGGCACGGGATGCGTCTGGACTGGTATCGGCAGCATATAGTGGTTCAAAAAATAAAATATATGCGCTTGTGGGCGTGAGTGCTGTTGAAATTGACCTGGATAATTATAAAGTGGTGGGCCAACCAATTGATATTGATGTAGATGTTGTTGATGGTGCCAGCGCTGTCGAGGATGGCGAGTTTCTTAAAATCCAGATCGATAGCATACGCCAATATGCCGATTGCCCGTATACCGGGAAAGGAACAATTGAAGTAATATGCGAAAATAAACTACCAGATTATACCTTTGGACTTAACGGTATAACCAACAACACCGGCATATTTACAGGACTAAGCCCCGGAACTTTCCAAATCAAGGTAAGGTCAAGTGCTGAAGAGAAGGATACGGTGATCACGGTGCCGAGATTTATGAGGTTAAAACCGCCGATAAATATAACAACCTCTGATGATTTGTGTGTGGCGCCGGGACAAATTACATTAACTACTGATGCTGCTAATGATACATTGTATAGTATAAAATATAATAACGCAATTTACAGCGTAAACCACAGCTACGCTAATCTTAAAGCCGGTAACCACCAGTTTATAGTTTTAAATAAAGCGGGATGCGAGATTGATACCATCAATGTGCTGTTACACAAATGTGCAATTCAACTTGATGGAGCCGACATACAGCAGGAGTGCAATTTAATATTTAAGGGAAGCGTTCAAATAAAGACAAAGGCTCATACCGCAGTTTATACGTACAAACTGGGTGATACGACAAATCAAACCGGTATTTTTAATGGTTTAGACAAGGGGAACTATAAAGTTACGATAACCTCGGCCGATGATACGACGCAGATGGATGTTATTATACCCGATTATGCGGCATCATCCCCGGTTATCTCTTACAACGCCACTAAGGCTAATTGTGAAACAACCGGCAGTGTGAAATTTAACTTAATGGGCGACGCTACAGGATACACGATTAAGCTTGATGGACAGGTTTATCCTTTTTTGCATGAATTTAAATTATACGGAGGTACATATAGCTTTACTGTTATTAAACCCGATGGCTGCCTGCTAAATTTGTACACGGTGACGATAACTTCCGAAGCTTGCGATGACCGGTTTCTTCCAAATACTTTTACGCCCAATGGCGATGGTATTAATGACATATTCGAACCAAGAGCCGGCGTCACGGCCGATAATTTTAAATTCAGGATATACACAAGGTACGGCGGGTTGATATTTACCTCTGATAATTCGCACGTAGGCTGGAATGGCACTTCAAACGGTAAGCCTGTCCCGATGGGTGTGTATTATTGGACAGCAACCTATGTTAATGATGAATGGCGGTTAATCACGGAAGGTGGCTACGTGGCCTTGATTAGATAGCGGGAATGTACATATCAATATGCAATATCCAGCTGCCGTAAATGTTCTGCTTGTGGCCCGCAGATAAGTAGGAAATGGTATATAACTTATCAAGGTGGTAAACCACAAGCGAAACGCTTGCGGTAGCGGGGGGGATAATACTGCCTACTGGTGCGGTGATAACACCAAAGGCTGAAAGTAACTGATCCACGCGTGTATGTGTATCAGTTTGGATCACTTTTCATGACTTAAAAGTCATGTTTTTGGATCATTGTTTTTTGACCCGTCCTAAAAAAAGTTTACGCTTGGTCTTGTCCGGATTTTGGTTTACAGTTTTTGGAGGGTTAAAAGTGTTATTTATTAGTACTAAGTTAATAATAGTTATTGATTTAACCTGGTCGTTGGTGCCGACTTCTTTCT
>DATCXS010000328.1:0-5190 GCA_036565645.1 Mucilaginibacter sp. | reverse complement strand
ATTTAAGGATATAACTTTATCATTTCAGTACACAAACTACCTCGTGTAATTTGCTCTGAAATCGCTTTAATTTTTTTGGATGTATACAGAGGTGGTTTAAATTCTGCGATGCTCAGACGGGCTTAAAATGCGTTTTAGCACACTGTTCTTTTCATCCCCCATCGGTGAATTGAGCAGGAATGGAGCGTAATTAAACCGGAAGATCAGAGGTGGTTTTGGTGCGAAATATTAAGCGGTTCTACGCTTTTTAATTTGCTTTTGAGCGATGGGAAAAAGGAAGATTGTTGATAGAATTATAATCGCTCCAACCCAAAATCCGGCAGTCATTTTATTCATGTCGCCAAAGAAAACGAATGACATCAGGATGCCGTAAACCGGCTCAAGGTTGGTGATCAGCGCCACCCGAAAGGCCGAAAGTTCGCGCATTACAGATACACCCGCCACGTAGGCCAGCGAGGTACAGATGGTTCCCAGGAGTAAAAGATACCCGATATCTGACGGTTTTAAAAGCATGCTTTTATTAAATCCGCCGGTGATGAAAAGATACAAGCTAGTCCAAAAAAAAGCGCCCAAAAGTTCAAAGAAAGAAATAACCGCGGGCTCAATTTGCTTTACTTGTTTTGAGTTTATGATAGAGAAAGTAGAAGCAAACAGGGCGCTTAGTAACCCCGCAAGGATGCCCTTAGTGTATTGAGTTTCAAATTTGAAGATCAGATAGATGCCTAAAATGATCAATAATCCGGCAATGATTTCGAGTTTTGAGATGCGTTTTTTGCTAAAAATAGGCTCCAAAATTGCCGTAAAAAGCGTCATTGAAGACAGGCAGACGAGCGTTACAGGTACCGTTGAAAGTTTGATAGAGGCGAAGAAAAGTATCCAATGAGAGCCTACTAAAGCCCCGGTAAAGAACAATTTCCAGAAGTTCTGACGGCTGATTTTGAAGTCGGTGCTGTTGAATTTGAAGTATAAAAAGAGCGATAAGAGTGCGATTAGTACCCGAAACCACACCAATTGTACCGCAGATATGCTAATTAAAGCCCCTAAAATGCTCGTAAAACCCCATATAAATACCGTAAAATGGAGGATGAGTAAATTTTTGTTGATCTGTGCGATTCTCGTGGGCTTATGCTTGGTCATTATTTTGGCGCTTTATACAATAAATAAGCCCCGAATACGCCGAATAAAGCGTTTGGCAAACCTGCCGCTATAAAGGAATTCAGCCCACTTTTTATCGCAAAAACCAGTGCAAATTTGTCTACCACAATGTAGGCAAAGCACAGGAAAAGGCCTATCCCGAGCGGCAGGCCGATACCGCCGCGCACTTTCCTGGAGGATATCGAAACCCCGATCAGGGTGAGTACAAAGGCTGCAAAAGGGTACAGAAAACGGCGCCATTTTTCGTACAGCATATCCTTTAAATTGCCAGCTCCGCGTATCCTTTCCTTAACTATACTTTTGTTCAGCTCGCGCAAAGACATGGCCGAATATATGTTGTCATGAGCTTCAAAATCTGCCGGATAAAGCTCGAGCGTGGTGTCTTTTTGGGGTATGTGTTCCAATAACTTTTCACGTAGGCCATTAATATAACGTACCGAATAGTCGTGCAAAGTCCATTTTCTTTTTAAAGAATCATAAGTGATGGTATTGGCTATTGTGCGCTCGCGCAGCTTGTCGCCGTCGAACTTTTCAAGCACAAATTGGTATCCTATATGCGAGGTATTATCATAAGAATCTACGTACACATAAGTATGTTTATCCAGTTTCAAATGTACCTGGCTTTTTTGCTCGTTTCCGTTAAATTCGTTAGCATTTTCAAAGGTAACTTTAAGGTGATTGGTATACGGAATAAGGAATAAATAGGCCAATATCCATACCACAAATATTAATGTAGCTGCTATAAAATAGGGCCGTAAAAACCGGTTAAAGCTGGCCTTTCCGCTTAGTATGGGGATGATCTCTGTTTGATTGGCCATTTTGGCGGTAAAGTAAATTACAGCCAGAAATACGATCAGCGGCGCCAGCAGATTGATGTAAAAAGGAATGAAACCGGCATAGTATTTAAACACAATATCATATAGCGTGTCGTGGTGGGTAAGGAAGTTATCCAGGTGTTCTGACACATCAAAAACCACCGATATACCGATCACAATCCCCAGGGTAAACACAAAAGTACCCAGGAATTTCTTGATAATATACCAGTCAATTATGGTTATGTACCGGTCTAAAAATTGCTTCATTATAGTCTTTGTGCCAAACGGTCAACCATTGTTTTTTTCCAGTTATAAAACTCGCCGCCGATGATCTTTTCGCGGGCAGTTTTAACCAGCCATAAGTAAAAATGCAGGTTGTGCAGGGTGGCAATTTGTGCGCCCAGCATCTCGCCGCTATGTATTAAATGCCTTAAATAAGCCTTGGTGTAAAACTTGTCCGAGGCCAGATCGCTATCTGCCTCAACAGCCGAAAAATCGTTTTTCCACTTTTCGTTTTTGATATTAATGATACCGTTTTTGGTAAATAACATACCATTACGGGCGTTGCGCGTCGGCATTACACAGTCAAACATATCTACTCCTAAAGCTATATTTTCTAATATATTAGCCGGTGTACCTACACCCATTAAATAACGCGGTTTTTGCGCTGGTAATATATCGCAAACCAATTCGGTCATGGCATACATTTCTTCGGCCGGTTCGCCTACAGAAAGTCCGCCTATGGCGTTGCCCTCGCGCTCGAAAGAAGCTATAACTTCGGCCGATCTTACCCGCAGATCTTTATATACCGACCCTTGTACAATTGGGAAAAGCGTTTGGCTATAGCCGTATTTTGGTTCGGTGCTGTCAAAGCGTTCGCAGCAGCGTTTTAGCCAGCGGTGCGTCATTTCTATCGACTTTTTAGCATAGTTATAGTCGCAGGGATAGGGGGTGCACTCATCAAAAGCCATAATAATATCGGCACCAATAGTGCGCTGAATATCCATTACATTTTCGGGTGTAAACAGGTGTTTCGACCCGTCAATATGCGAGCGAAAAGTTACGCCTTCCTCTTTAATTTTGCGTACTTCGCTTAAACTATATACCTGGTAGCCGCCGCTATCGGTCAGGATAGGGCCGTCCCAGCCGTTAAATTTGTGCAGTCCGCCGGCGCTTTCCAGTACGTCCAGGCCGGGGCGCAGGTATAAATGGTAAGTATTTCCCAGGATGATCTGTGCCTGGATATCATTCTTTAATTCGTGCTGATGAACCGCTTTTACGGTACCCGCCGTACCTACGGGCATAAAAATAGGGGTCTGTATAGTGCCGTGATCGGTAGTGATCTCGCCCGCACGGGCTTTTGACAGCGGATCTTGTGCCTGTAATTTAAATTTCATTTCGTGGGGTAAAAATAGTCATTTTTGCGTAGTTCTTCTGATAGCTATTGGGGGGCTTATTTGTTTATTGAGCTTGCGTTTTCTCCGAAACGTCATGTAAACAATTCTGCATCTGCTAATCAATGTGTATGATGAATGTCCTGTGTAGAGATTGCTTCGTTCCTCGCAATGACGTAATGGTGGGGTTAGTATCAAAATCGAACAGTTTTTTGTATCAAAACCGTACGCATAATTTATAAGGTAATAATTAACTTGCTTTAAATCAGGCGGATATTAATTAGGCATTGTGTTGGGGCGAAGTGACATAATATCATCTGCCTATAATCCATAGAGTACCATTATCATGATCAGAAACTTCTTCAAAATAGCCTACCGCAATCTTTGGAACCATAAGTTTTACACATTTATTAATGTATTTGGGTTGGCGCTAAGTATTAGCTGCAGCATCATATTGTTCCAGTTTATTAAGTATCATTCAAGTTTTGACCGGTATCATCATGATGCAAAACAAGTGTACCGGGTAGTACACCGTTTAACTTTTCCAGATGGTATACCCATGTATAATCAGGGTGCGCCGCTTGCTTTGGCGCATGATCTGAAAGCTACCGAACCGCGCATAAAAGACATCGGTGTTTTGTTGCGCGTACATGATATTAATGTTACTATCAATCAGGAAGATAAGAATGACAAAAAGATGTTTGCCGAACACGAAAACATCGCAATAGCAGACGACCATTTTTTTAATTTATTTGATTATGAATGGGAGCAGGGCGATAAAAGCGCGCTGGCTAACCCGAATACAGTTGTGCTGAGCCACAGCATAGCTCAGAAATACTTTGCCGATCAGCAGGTTATAGGTAAAACTATTACAGTCGACAATAAAAATACCTTTACCGTTAGCGGCGTGATTAAAGACCATGTGTCAAATACCGATATAAAGGCGGATATTTTCCTGTCGCTGCCTACTTTAAAAGATATTTACCCCAATTTAGCTGAAATGATGATCAAAAATTGGGACTTTATCAATACAACCAATTCTGTTTTTTTACAGCTGCGCGATGGTGTTGATCCTCAATTAGTTGAAAAAAACATAGCTAAGCTAAACCTCAAAGCCCAAGGCGCCGAGATGGCCAAGCCTTATCATTTTATGTTGCTGCCTTTAAGCGAGATGCATTTTGACGAGCGTTTTGCCGGTGTTATTCAACATTCTTTATTAACTACACTGGGCATTATAGGCTTATTACTCATGGTGATAGCGTGCGTTAATTTTATCAATATGGCTACAGCGCAAAGCTTTAAACGCGCTAAAGAGATAGGTACCCGCAAGGTTTTGGGCAGTACGCCGTTTGCCATATTTGCACAGTTTATAGCAGAAACCGCTTCTATATCAATTTTAGCGGTGATATTAGCTTTTGCGATGGTATTTGCAATGGCCCCGGTTTTAAATAGTTGGCTGCAAACCAGTCTTGATTTTAACTTTTTAGCAGATTATAGGCTGCTTGCTTTTGCCCTGGGGCTTTTTGTGGTTGTAACTATGGCAGCAGGTTCGTATCCGGCATTGATACTGAGTAAGTTTAAACCTGTCAATGCATTAAAAAATCAGGTGGCAGGCCAGGTCCAGTCGGGTGCTTTTACGCGTAAAGGTTTAATTGTTTTTCAGAATGTTATAGCACAGGTACTTATTATAGGTACCATATTAATAACCATGCAGCTCAGGTACCTTAAAACCGCCGATCCGGGTTTTAGTAAAGATGCCGTATTGATGGTGCCTATACCTGACAACGCCAAGGGCAAAACCGAATATTTGCGTAATCAATTACAGA